>DATEFI010000299.1:0-4443 GCA_035280705.1 Rhizorhapis sp.
CTTGCTTGTGGATACGCTGTTTTCGACAGAGGGGCTTTTGGCGGTGCCGCCTGGCTATCTCGAAAAGGCTGTCGAGCATGTGCGCCGCGCGGGCGGTCTCTTCATCGCCGATGAAGTACAGCCGGGATTTGGCCGCACCGGCGAACATATGTGGGGATATCAGTCCTACAATGTCGTTCCCGATTTCGTCACGATGGGCAAGCCGATGGGCAATGGTCATCCGCTGGCGGGGGTGGTTGCCCGATCCGACCTCGTGGAATCCTTCGGGTCCAAGTCGCTCTATTTCAACACCTTTGGCGGTAATCCCGTGTCCAGCGCGGTCGGCATGGCCGTGCTTGACGTGATCGAGCAAGAACGCCTGATCGATAATGCCCATGATGTCGGCCAACATGTCAGGCAGGGACTGCTCGCCCTGATGGATAAGCACAGCATCATCGGAGATGTGCGCGGCAAGGGCCTTTTCTTCGGAATCGAACTCGTCAAGGACCGCGCCACCAAGGAGCCGGCCAGTGCCGAGACGCGGCGCCTCATCCATCTGATGCGCGATCATGGCGTGCTGATCAGCAAAATCGGCCCCTCGGACAATATCCTCAAGATGCGGCCGCCGATGGTCTTTACGAAGGGAGACGCGGATATTCTCCTCTCGACCCTCGACACGGCGCTTGCTGAACTCTGAAAGGCCAGACCACAATGACGGACTTCTATTCGCTGCCAGTGGATGCGCAGGCCGAACGCATGATGGGCCTGGCGCGCGCCGCCCTGCGCTTCTGGGACGGGGACTTCGACCAACTCAAATTGGTGAAGTACCGGGAGAATGCGGTATTTTCGGCAGTGCGTTCGGATGGCAAGCGGGTCGCTTTGCGCGTGCATCGCCACGCTTATCATTCCGACGCCGAATTGCGTTCCGAACTGCAGTGGATGCAGGCTCTGGACCGCGCCGGTGTCGCCGCGCCGGAAGCCATAGCCTCTGCGGCGGGGGAAGAATTCGTCATTGTCAGCACCAGCGACATTCCCGAGCCGCGTCAGGTCGACATGCTTGCATGGCTGGACGGGCAACCTGTCGGCGCCATCGAATTGGCACAGTCGGCCGATGCCGAAACGCTGGCCGGCACCTATTTCGAGGCAGGCCGGCTGGCGGCGCAGCTCCACAATCAGGCGACGTCCTGGCAGTTGCCTGCAAATTTTGCGCGGCACGCATGGGACGCAGAGGGGCTGGTCGGCGAGGAACCCTTCTGGGGCCGCTTCTGGGAGCTTGCCCTGCTGAGCGAGGAGCAGGTCGCGCTTATCGAGCGCGCCCGGGTTCAGGCACGCCGGGAGCTGGAGGCTTTCGGTCAGACGCCTCAAAATTATAGCCTCATCCATGCAGATTTCGTTCCGGAAAATCTGCTGCAGGAGAATGGCCGGCTGAAGCTCATCGACTTCGACGATGCCGGTTTTGGCTGGCACATGTTCGAGCTGGCGACAGCCCTCTATTTCCATCTCGATACCGATTATTACGAAAGCATCCGGAACGCGCTGTTTGCGGGCTACCGCACGGAGCGGCAGCTCAGCACGAGCGATGAGGCAAAGCTGCTGTTGTTCCTTTTCCTGCGGAGCACGACCTATCTTGGCTGGGTGCATACCCGCAGCGAGACCGAAACGGCGCAAGAGCTTGGACCGATGATCGTCGAGCGGACCTGCGCGCTGGCAACGGACTATTTGCGGGAAACCGGAATTTAGAGGACGTTCCAGTCAGGTTGATCCGTTTCCGTTCGTCCCGAGCCCCTCGACTGCCTGCAAGGCAGGCGCTCGGGAGGCTCGGCACGAACGGAAGTGGGTGAACGGTTCAACCCGGGGGTCGGTCCTTTCTCATCATCTTGAACGTCGGCCGAGAAATTTTCCCAGTCTATGCGGGCCCGGAAACCTACTCTAGCGTATTGAATGGCCAGCAAGCCGGGCTCGCTGGACGTTTGGAAAAACTGCCTCATCCATCGGGAAAAGTTGTTTATAGGCATCTGCGGTTGCTGGAAGAATGATGCCTTTACGTTCCTCCCATCTCCGGCCCTCCTTTCTCTTGCACCATACGCAAAAGTATCTAATCTGACGTGCTGATATGATTTCGAGCCGGATGGATTCATCTGGCGGCTCGGAAATCACGAAAAGCAGTAGAAATTTCAGGCTCCTTCCAGTTCGGCAGAACCGGAACGAGCCTGGTCAGAGAAACAAGAGCCGCTAGAAAAGGAGATGCCATGTCGAGAAGGCGACGTCGTTTGAAACCAGGACGCGGGTGGGCATTGCTTCTGCTTCCCGCCTTGGCGGCCGTAGCGCCGGGAGCCGTAGCTCAGGCGCAACCGCCCATCGCGTCATTCGCCCGTGCATGCGAGGATTTGCGCCTTCAGAAGCTGCCGGGGGGGACGGAGGTACGATCGTCTGAAGCCGAACCGGCAACGAAGGATCAACCCGCACGATGTGTTGTGCGCGGGTCGATCACGACTTCGCCGCGCTCCGTGATCAACTTCCGCGTGGAGTTGCCCGAGCAGTCCGTTTGGAATGCAAATCTGCTATATATGGGCGGCGGCGGGTTCGATGGGTTTGTGCCGACCGAAACGCCCTTTTATTGGCACCATATTCGCCCATTCATGGGGCCGGACTTTGGCCGGATCGGAAATTTTGTTCTGGTGTCATCAGATTCGGGACATCAGGGGCGCGGTCCACTACCCCTGACGGACTTCAGTTGGGCGGCTGGCAACTCCGACGCGGTGTTGAACCATGCCGACCGGGCGAACCACCTGACGCTTTGGACCGCCGTCGGACTTGCCAAGTCGCTCTACGGCCGTGAACCGAAGCAGCGGTACATGTTCGGCCAGTCGAACGGCGGTCGGCAGGGACTTGTATCAGCACAGCGCCACCCCGAAGATTATCATGGGATCGTCGCCCTGGAGCCGGCCATCAGCCAAGAGGGTTTCGCGGCCAATATGACGGCGGCGATGCGGCATATCTACAGCCGGCCCGAGAACTGGCTGGGGCCGGAGGCGCGTGACCTGTTCGTGCGCGCGCAGGTGAAGGCGTGCGATGGCCTGGACGGCGCCAATGATGGGGTGATCGCCAATTACCGCGCCTGCAAGTTCGATCCGGCAGAGTTGGTCTGCACCGCTGGTGCGCCCGCCGATCCCAAGCGCTGCTTGACGCCGGGCCAGGCTCAATCGATCCGCATGATTTACGACTATAAGAGGGCCAATGTGCCGCTCGCTGACGGTATTACCGGCTATCCGGGCCATGGGATCGGGGCCGATACTGCCGAATGGGGTACCTTCATCTTCGGATCGAGTTTCGAGGCGCGGGATGCAATGGATTTCGTCCTGGCGGACAATATCGTCAAGGTGGTCACCAATGATCCTAACGCCAGCGTGATGACGCATGACCCGAGTCAGTGGGCAGCGGCCTATCTGGCGCTTTCGAAACAGATCGACGCAACGAACCCTGATCTGTCCGCCTTCCTGAAGAAGGGCGGCAAGCTGATCATCTGGTATGGCGCGGGCGATCTTTGCGTGTCGGTTGAGCGTACGGCGGAATATGTGCGCGCCGCGGAGACCTTGTTGGGACGGGAAAAGGCCCGCAGCTTCCTGCGGTTCTTCGTCACCCCCTCGCAGGGACACAGTCTGACCGGTGCGGGTCCGCAAAGCGTTCCACTGCTGTCGGCGATGGAGGCATGGGTGGAAAAAGGGCGTGCCCCGGCAAAGCTGATCGCCACGCGCATCGAAGCCGACGGAAAACCGGCCTTCACGCGCCCGCTCTGCGAATATGGCAGCTTCGCCAAATATAAAGGATCGGGAGATCAGAACCAGGCCAGCAGTTTTACCTGCGCCGCTCAGTGAAATGAGAATCCAGCGCCGGCCGAGGCTGGCGCTGGATCTGAATAACGCAAAACGCACCCCGGTCCTGACTGAACCGGGGTGCGTTCTGATTCTGAGTACGTTTCAGATGCTCGCGACAGGCGCGTCGTTGACGATGTCGACTGCAACCTTCCACGCGCCATCCTCGGCTGCGCGCCAGACAACCAAATAATTGCCGACTTGGACGACTGGTTCTTCAGGACCGCGATAGGACAGGCGATAGGTGCCCATGTCCATGGCGAAGCTTGTGTCGCCGGACACCTCAACAAACGAAGGGTTCAGGACCAGCGAGAATTCGGGCAGGCCAAAGAGGAACTGCCATGCACCGCGAACGGCTTCATGGCCTTCGAATGCCGGCTGGCCGGAAAGCAGGAAGGCACCATCGGGCCGGTAGAGATCGATAATGCCATCAATATCCTTGGCATCTATCATTCGCTGCCAATTGGCGTTCAACTCGAATATCGCTTTGCTATTGGCGTCCATACATATTTCCTTTGTCGGCTTTTGGCTTTCCTCGGACCAGGAATTGGCTCGATTCTACAAATGCTTACACGCAATATTCGTCATTCTC
>DATEFI010000300.1:0-5279 GCA_035280705.1 Rhizorhapis sp.
GAAAGGGAAGACGATGGTGGAGCTCTTCTCCGCCGCAATGACGTTCAGCGAACCCAGATAACGGAGCTGCATCGCCTCGGGTTGCTGACTCAATGTCTGGGCGGCCTCCAGCAGCTTCTGCGCCGCCTGCTGCTCGCCCTCGGCAATGATGATCTTGGCGCGCCGTTCGCGCTCGGCCTCGGCCTGGCGCGCGATGGCGCGGATCATGGTTTCGTTCAGATCCACATGCTTGATCTCGACGTTGGAAACCTTGATCCCCCAACTGTCCGTCTGGAGGTCCAATATCTCCTGTATATCATTGTTGAGCTTATCGCGTTCCGCCAGCATCTCGTCCAGTTCATGCTTGCCCAGCACTGAACGCAGCGTCGTCTGCGCAAGCTGGCTGGTCGCCTGCATATAATCTTCCACCTGGATGATGGCCTTTTCAGGGTCCATCACGCGGAAATAAATGACCGCATTCACCTGCACCGACACATTGTCATGGCTGATGACGTCCTGCGTCGGCACGTCGAGCACGACGGTGCGCAGGTCGGTCCGCACCATCTGCTGCACGAAGGGAATGAGGAGGATCAGCCCCGGCCCCTTGACGCCCGTGAAGCGGCCAAGCGTGAAGATTACGCCGCGCTCATATTCCCGCAATATCTTGATCGCGGCGGACAGGAACAGCAAAGCCAGGATGAAGACGGGGACATAATAGACAAAGGTGCTCACCATCTCTTCATTCTCCTTGGGGTGACTCCGCCGGATCGACGCGCAGGGTAAGTCCATCAAGGCCGCGCACCTGGACCCGCGCGCCCGGTTTCAGCCGGTCCGTGCCCGACGCATTCCACCGCTCTCCGTGCGCAAACACATGGCCGCGGCCGCCGCGCCAGTCCTGAACGACGCCATAGGCGCCGATCATCTCCTCCCGCCCGCTGACAATCCGGCTGTGCCGCGCCGTAAAGGCAAGCCGGCCGATCATCAGGATGATTGCAAGGCTGAGGCCCGCAAGGCCGCCGATCAACGGCCAGGCGATGCGGAATTCCGGCACGTCCGTGTCAATGAGGATCGTCGCGCCCAGAATGAAGGAGACCACGCCTCCGATCCCCAAGATGCCGAGCGAAGGGGCGAAATGTTCCGCCACCATCAAGCCGATCCCCAGCGCCATCAGCGCCAGCCCTGCATAATTCACCGGCAGGGCGGCAAAGGCATATAGGCCGACGAGCAGGCAGATCGCGCCTATGGTTCCAGGATAGATGGAGCCCGGATTGATGAACTCGAAGATCAGGCCGTAAATGCCCACCATCATGATGATGACAGCGACATTCGGGTTGGTGATGGCGCTCAGCAGGGCCGTCCGCCATTCGGGCTTCACCTCCCTTAGACCAAGGCCGCGCGTATGGAGCGTCACCTTCTTGCCCGCCAGACTGACCTGCCGCCCGTCCACTTTCTGAAGCAGTTCGGGGACGGATCGTGCCTCCAGGTCGATCACCCCTTCCTTGAGCGCAGCGCTGGCGGAAAGGCTCGCTGCCTCCCGCACCGCCTTTTCGGCCCACTCACTGTTTCGGCCGCGCATCTCAGCCAACGAGCGGATATAGGCGACGGCGTCATTTACCGCCTTTGCGGTCATGGCGTCGGTCGATTTGGGACCCTGTTCCTTCTTTTTGTCCTGTTCATCGCCGCCAAAGGGCAATCCTCCGACCTGCACCGGGGTCGCGGCGCCCACATTCGTGCCGGGGGCCATGGCCGCGATATGGCTGGCGTAAAGCAGAAAGGTTCCCGCGCTCGCCGCCCTTGCGCCGCTCGGGCTGACGAAGGTGGCCACCGGCACTGGAGACGCCAATATGTCCCGGATGATCGCCCGCATCGATGTGTCCAAGCCGCCCGGCGTGTCGAGCCTCAATATGACGATAGGCGCGTTTTCCCTGACCGCCTGCTTCAGAGTACGGGAAACATAACTGGCCGTAGCGGGGCCAATCGCGCCATCCAGATTGAGCACAATGGCCGGGGGACGCGGCTGCGCAGCAGTCAACATCAGTCCCAGCAGCAGCACAGCAACAAGGCGCAGATAATATATCGTGCGCCAAGCCGATACCGATCGCCGCTCTGCCGCCATGATGCTGTCCTTTGACGGCAACACTATAGCAAAGCCGCGCGCTTCTGCGAAGGCGGGAGCCTGCCTTCAGTTCATTCCGGCAATTGCCGCACCATTTCGAGCGCGCGGGCGAATACGGCCTCGAACATGTGCGCCGTCAGTCGGCCGGTCTGCGTATTGTACCGGGAGCAATGATAGCTGTCGATCAGCCACCGCCCGCCCGGCATGCGATGCTCCGCGCCATGGCCGAATTTCGCTTTGGGCAGCCGCCCGCCAAGCACCTTCACCGCCGATTGATGCGCGATCTGGCCAAGAGCGATAAAGATCCGCGCGCTCGGCAAGGCTTCCACCGACCCCGCCAGGAACGGTCGGCAGGTCCGGATTTCCTCCGGCGTCGGCTTGTTCTGCGGCGGCAGGCATTTGACGGCATTGATGATGACGGCATCCTTAAGCCGCACATCGTCATCGACGCGCGACTCATAGGTCCCTTCGGACAACCCGAACTTCGCAAGGGTCGCGAACAGCAGGTCGCCGGCATAGTCGCCGGTAAAGGGCCTCCCGGTACGGTTCGCTCCATGCTTGCCGGGCGCAAGTCCTACAATCGCAATCCGCGCATGCGGGTCGCCCATGGCCAGCACCGGCGCGTTCCACCAATCGGGGTGCTCGGCCCGCAAAAGCTCGCGATAGGCGACCAGGCGAGGACAGCGGGGACAGTCGCGGGGCGGCTCGGTCTGCGGAATGGGGCTTTCCAACATAAGGACTCCGCGATAGGCGCAAGCAGATGTCCAGGGCAAGCTATGCCATCGCGCTGCGTTCCAACCAGCCGCACCACCGCCATGGCGGTCCCGGCCGGATATTGCTGGCCGCGCTTCAGGCCCTGGAGGCGGAGGACATCCATGTCGCCTCCCGCGCTCACATCATCCAGACGCCGCCAATCGGTCCATCGCGCAGGACCTTCGCCAATTCCGCGGCCCTCATCCAAACAAATCTCCATCCGCCTGAACTTCTGCAATGCCTGAAACGCATCGAGCGGGATTTCGGCCGCCGCCCCGGCCAGCGCTGGGGCCAGCGAAGGCTCGACATCGACATCATTCTCTGGTCGGGCGGCCGATGGAACAGCCGCCACCTCGCCATTCCGCACATTTCCTTTCGCGAACGCTCCTTTGTCCTCGACCCCCTCGCCGGCATCGCCCCCCGATGGCGCGATCCGGCGACGGCCCTCACCATCCGCCACCTTCTTTCGCGCCTCAAAAAACCAAAGCCAGTTGACCGCCGCGCAAAGCCTGACTAGGTGAACCCCTCACCCGCCTCCGGAACTAGCCGGACGCAGGCCAAGGGCCCTTAGCTCAGTCGGTAGAGCAACTGACTTTTAATCAGTAGGTCGCTGGTTCGAATCCAGCAGGGCTCACCATATATTTCAATTACTTAGTGTTGGTTTGGGACCCCGGCATAGCCGTGAGTACCGGCGGGGTATCACTGGGTTACCAGACTTTTCGCTCGAAAATAGGGCATCTCTCTCAAGATTTGTCCGTGGGGCACCTCCATTGAAATCCTATACGAATAGGATTAAATCCTACTGACGTAGGAGGTGCCCATGCGTTCGACTCAGCAATTCAGCGTGACCTTGCCCAATGAGATGGCTGCACTCATCCGAGCCAAGGTGGCATCTGGAGAATACGCCAGCGAGAGCGAAGTCATCCGCGAAGGCTTGCGCGCGCTTAATGCCCGCGAGCGTGCCTTGAATGACTGGCTGACCCAGCAGGCTCTCCCTTCCTACGATGCCTATCGTGCCGATCCGTCGAAGGGCATCCCACTGGAAGAAGTTCGGGCGACCATCGGCAAGCGGGACGGCTAAGTGGGATCAGAAGAATGACGATGTCCTATCGCATCGTCTTCACGCCGGAAGCCCGCGGCCAACTCGATCATCTCCATGCCTACATCTCAGCCGCTGCTGATGTCGAGACCGCATCCCGATTCACGGACGGGATCATCGACCACATCGCCGGCCTGAGCGAGTTTCCTAAACGAGGAACGCCGCGAGATGATCTCCGACCAGGCCTGCGCACAATCGCCTGGCGGCGGCGGGTGACGATCGCTTTTGTGGTCGAAGAAACCGACGTGGTAGTGATCGGCATCTTCTATGGCGGCAGAGATTTTGAGAGCCTACTTGAAGGCTGAAGGAGCGCTATTGTGCTTCAGGTCGGCCTTTTAATCAGTAGGTCGCTGGTTCGAATCCAGCATGGTTCGCCATATATTTCAATGACTTAGCCTGAACCATGGAACGAGGGCTAAGCGAAGCGACGACTACAGCTAAGCCAGCGCTTTATCCGATCATCATCAGGCTGGCATTGCCGCCTGCAGCCGTGGTGTTGATGGAGGTCGCCACTTCTTCCAGCAACAGGTTGACTGGATAGGCCAGCGGTTGCTCAGAATCGGCCCGGTGGACGGGGATGATCGGTCCTTCGCTCGCGGCCAGACTTGCCAGCAGCTCCAGCACCTTGGCATCATCGCCGTCGACCAACGCGGCAGCGGTGCTTGCGGGGTCGTGTGGTGCAAAGACAGCAGCAATTGACGGAGGCAAATCTTTGGGGAGGTGCATTCCCTTGACGCACCCCCGATTGCCGCTCGCGAGCACGGCCGCCATCTGTTCCAAAAGGCCGTCATGCGTTTCGGGAAGCATCAATATGCTGCCGAGCGGACGCAGGGCATAGAGGTTCCTCTCACCGACCGGCCCCGGCAACTCCATCTCTGTCCCCACTGCCGTTTGCTCGCCGTAGCGCCTGGCCGTGGCGGCTGCCGCAGCATCGCCCTGCGACGCGAGCCAATCGCCAAAGGCATCGAGCAGTGCGAGCCTCGGCTGTCTCGGCGCCTCGAGCGCTGGCGGTGCTGCAACGAGGCGCGAGAGGTAGAGCGGCCCGCCTGCCTTTGGACCTGTGCCCGAGAGACCGCGCCCGCCGAAGGGCTGGACGCCCACGACCGCGCCGATGATGTTGCGGTTGACATAGATATTGCCCGCCCTGATCCGGGCGGTCACGTGGGCCATCGTCTCGTCAAGCCTTGTGTGAAGGCCGAAGGTCAGGCCATAGCCGGTGGCGTTGATCGCCGCGATGAGCTCATCCAGATTTTCGCGCCGGAAACAGATCACATGAAGCACCGGGCCAAAGACTTCGCGGGTCAGGTCCGCGATGCTATCGATCTCGATGAT
>DATEFI010000301.1:0-3419 GCA_035280705.1 Rhizorhapis sp.
CCGGCGATTATGGTTGCGGTAGGCCAGGATTTGCTCGGTATAGCCTCTGGCCAGCCCTTCATGTGCCGCACGGCTTTCGGGGCTGGATGCGCACCTGGCGCGCAACAGCGACATTTGCTGGCGGTAAAAAAGATAGTTCAAGTCCATGTCGGTCCTCTCCTTCGACATGTGGCTGCGCCTTATCAGTGATGTGCATGTTGTATATTGATCATCACAGGCGTTGACATTGGCCGCTGGCACGACCTCCGTACAGCGACTCTGATAGCATAATCTGTACCCCTTGTGGTGCACTTTTTATGATTGTTGAGGAATGACAATGATTTGGGCCTCGATTTACCTAAAAGATGAGGGCTCCGGCCTTGTCTTTCGTTGCCAAAATGCCACGATCGGGGCGGGTCGTGAGGATTATCTGCCTAGTGGTGAACGAGCCGTCCCGGAACCGTTTCGCAGGCAGGCGCTTGTCTTCAAACACGCTTTGTTGATCAGGAGGCTGGAATGGCTAAACAGAAGGCGGCATCCAAACTGCCGAAGCGGATTGCGGGCATAAAGCTGCCCAAGGAACTGCGGAAATCAGGCGGTTCCATGCTGACGCTGGCAAGGACTCCGCTCGGCCGGGAACTTATTGCCTCAGGCCTCATCGCGGCCGCTGCGGCCCTTACCGCTTCCGATGGGCACCGGAAGGCTGGCAAGGGCGCGAAGAAGGCTGGAGACGCTGCCGACAAGGGGCTGGACCAGCTGGGCGATACCGCTCAGGCCATTGGCTCAGCAGTGGCCGCTGCGATGGAGAAGTGGTTTGGAGGCGCGCGCCATTAACCAGGCTCGATCAGCTTCTATCCAATGGTATCGTGGCCGGACGCATCGAGTCGCGATCTTCGGATGCGACCAAGGCTGTGGGATTAGGACGGAAGGCTTCGGGAGCTCGCTCGGTCGGACCGGGATGGTGATCTGACATAAGATCGGTCGGCTTGTGGCCGCTTTCATCGGAGCCGCTGGAGCTTGCACGATTGGCGTCGGAGCCCGAGGCCGTATTGTTGCGCTTCTGGGCATCCATCAGTTTCTTCCCGATGAAGAAGGCAGCGGCGGTGAAGAGGAGCTTCCTGATCATGGCGGTGTCCCGTAGCTGGGGTTGAAGTTGGGGGATCAACGGGCGGAACGGCGGGAGAGTTCCGGCGCGGATTGACAGGAATCGGATTAGGATATTAGTTATCCAAATGGATAACTATTCATCTCTGGATTTCGTCTTCGGAGCGCTTGCGGACCCTACCCGGCGGGCGGTTGTGCAGCGGCTGGGCAGGGGGCCTGCCTCCGTAAAGGAACTCGCGGCGCCATTCCACATGGCCCTGCCGTCCTTCATGAAGCACATCGCAGTGCTGGAGCAGAGCGGGTTGGTGCGCTCGCAGAAGGTGGGGCGGGTGAGGACTTGCAGCATGGAGCCAAAGCTGCTGCGTACCGCCGAGGCCTGGATGGCGGAGCAGCGGGCGCTGTGGGAAGCGCGGACTGACAGGCTGGCCGATTTTGTCGAAGGATTCAGGACCAATTTGGAGGAGAAGCGTGATGGCCGTAGCGAATGAGGAACTCGATCTGATCATCTCCCGCCTGCTCAGGGCGCCGCGTTCTCGGGTATGGCAGGCCTGGGCCGATCCGGAACATCTGAAGCAGTGGTGGTGCCCAAAACCATGGACGACAGAGGTTCGCGCCTTCGACATGAAGGCAGGGGGCGCGTTCCACACGACCATGCGGGGCCCGGACGGCGGCGTCAGCGACAATCCGGGTTCTTTCCTTCATGTGCTGCCGATGGAGCGCATCGTCTTCACCAGCCTCATGACGGGAGGGTGGCGGCCAGCGACGCCCTGGATGCCCTTCACCGCCATCATCAGCATGGAGGATGAAGGCGAGGGCACGCGCTACACCACCCATGTCATGCACAAGGACAAGGCTGGGCGGGACAGCCATGAAGAAATGGGATTCTTCGATGGCTGGAACAGCTGCATCACCCAGCTTGATGATTATGCGTTGAGCCTTGCCGCTGCTTAGACTCGTTCCGGTTCTGATCGAACGGGAACGATTCTGAGATTCTTCTATTTTCCGCGATTCCCGAGCCGCCAGATGATTCCATCCGGCTCGAAATCACTCTAGGAAAAGGCCTTCGAGATCGAGCAGGCCGCGGGCCCCAGGATCACGACGAACAGCACCGGCAGAATGAAAAGGATCAGCGGCACCGTCATGATGGCGGGAAGGCGCGCTGCCTTTTCCTCTGCGCGCATCATGCGTTCGTTGCGGAACTCCGCCGACAGCACACGCAGCGCCGAGGCGAGGGGCGTGCCGTATTTTTCCGTCTGGATCATGGTGGTGACCACGCCCTTGACGGAATCGAGCTTCACGCGCGTGGCGAGATTTTCGAAGGCTTGACGCCGTTCTGTCAGAAAGCTCAGTTCAATGGCGGTGAGCGAGAATTCGTCGCCGAGTTCCGGATAGGCCTTGCCCAATTCCTTGGCGACGCGGTTGAAGGCTGCATCGACCGTCAGGCCGGCTTCGGCGCAGATGACGAGAAGATCGAGCGCGTCCGGCAGGCCCTTGCGGATTGCGGCGGCGCGTTTGTTGACCTTGTTGTCCACGAACAGGTCGGGCGCCTTGTAGCTCAGCAGCAAAACCGTGGCGAAGGCGCCGAATTTCTTGAAGCTGCTCCAGTCCGGGAAGACATCCAGCGCGTAGATCATCAATGCCGCGCTGCCTCCGAGCACGATCGGCATGACCATCCGCCCGAAAATGATGGCGATGGCCCAATCCTTGGACCTGATGCCGGCCTGGGCGAGTTTGACCTGGGCTTCCTTTAGCTGATCGTCCTGAAGCACCTTCAGGCTCTGCAGCAGCGACCGCATCGTGTCGGTCGTCTGGTTCTTCTTGACCAGCTTTGCTCGGCGGCGCGCTGTGGACGCGGTGATGCCCGCCTTGAGCTGTTCGCGCCGCTCGTTCAGCGACTTCACCCGCCGGGCCATGGGGTCCCGCACCGTGGAAGCGGCATAGATAGCGATCAGGACCGCAAAGGTAGCCATGGCGGCCAGGATCGTGCCCACATCGGTGCCAGTGAGGCCCATGAAGGTGGTTCCGGGAGGAGGGGCGGCTTGCATCTGTTGTTCCTCTCCCTCAGATCTCGAAATTGATCATCTGGGCCATGATGAAGGCGCCAATGGACATCCAGAAGAGCCCGCCAATGCCCACGATCTGCATCAGTCCCAGGCCGAAGAGGCCCGTGGGATCGCCAGTGAAGAAGGGGGACATATATTCATAATTAATGTAGCAGATGAGCCCGAACACGATGAACGGCAGCGCGCCGATGATATAGGCCGAAGCCTTCGATTCCGACGACATCGCCTTGATCTTCAGCTTCATCTGCGCACGCTTGCGCAGCACGTCCGCCA
>DATEFI010000302.1:0-2679 GCA_035280705.1 Rhizorhapis sp.
TCGGGCAGTGCATCCCGGAACAAGGGCATCGCTCTTTTTCCCCGTACCATCGGCGGACAATATATGTCGATCGGGCGGCAGGATGGACAGAATGTCTTCCTGTTGAAATCGAGCAGCCTCGGCCATTGGGACGGAGGGGAAAAACTGCTCGAGCCCGTCTATCCGTGGGAACTGGTGCAGATGGGCAATTGCGGATCGCCCATTGAGCTGGAGGACGGATGGCTGCTGCTGACCCATGGCGTTGGCGCCATGCGCAAATATTCCATTGGCGCGGTGCTGCTCGACAAGGATGATCCCTCCAAGGTCCTCGCACGGACGCGCGAACCCGTTCTCTCGGCAGCGGACGAGGATCGCGAAGGCTATGTGCCCAATGTGGTTTATACCTGCGGCGCGATGAAGCATGGGGAGCATATTTTCCTCCCCTATGGCGTCGCGGATAGTTCCGTTGCCTTTGCCTTCGTGCCCATCAACAAGATGCTTTCGCTAATGGAGTAATCCTTACTGCCGCGCCCCGAACAGGGCGGTGCCGATCCGTACATGGGTGGCCCCGAGCATCACTGCGGTTTCGAAGTCTCCCGACATCCCCATGCTGAGCCCGGCCAGCCCATTATCGCGCGCGATCTTCGCCAGCAGAGCAAAATAGGGCGCCGCCTCCACATCGGCGGGGGGAACGCACATCAGCCCGGCAAGCGGAACGTCCGCCGCGCGCGCCTCGGCGATCAGGCCCGGAACCTCCGCAATCGCACAGCCCCCCTTTTGCGCTTCCTCGCCAATATTGACCTGAAGGAAGCATGCGGGGCGGCGGCCGCTTTTATCCATCGCCCGCGCAAGGGCGGTAAGGAGCGAGGGGCGGTCGAGGGAATGGATGGCATCGAACAGCGCAACCGCATCCGCCGCCTTGTTCGACTGAAGCTGCCCCACCAGGTGCAGCGACACATCGGGATGGGCGTCGCGCAACGTCGGCCATTTGGATTGCGCCTCCTGCACCCGATTTTCGCCGAACAGCCGGTGCCCCGCCTCGATCAGGGATTCGATCTGCGGCCGCTCATAGGTTTTTGAAACGGCGATCAGCGAAACATCGTCCGCCTTGCGATCCGCATCGCGCGCGGCCCGGGCGATCCGATCCTTGATAGCCGCCAGCCGCCCCGCGGCCTCTTCCCTGCTTTCACCAGTCATGGCGGCTGCTATAGGCAGAGAGATGCGCTGCCGCCAGTCAAGATTTCCAGCGAAAAGCTCCCTCCCCCGCCTCTGGCTGATGACGGACGAGCGGGTTCCGGAGACAGTGTTGCTCAAGGCCATTGAACGGCTGCCCAAGGGATCGGGAGTCGTCTTTCGTCACTACAGCCTCCCCCCCGACGCCAGGCGCAAGCTGTTCGGCAAAGTGCGGGCACTCTCAGGCCGGCGGGGGCTCACCCTGCTTCTCGCTGGCCCCGCCAACATCGCTTGCGCCTGGGGTGCCGATGGTTTTCATAGCCGGGACCTCCAGCATGGCCGCTGGCCACTATTGCACAGCGCGCCCGTACATAGCGTCCCTGAGATACGCCGGGCGCAGGCAAGCGGCGCCCACCTGCTATTTCTATCCCCCCTCTTTACAACCCGTTCCCATCCGGGAGCGCGCCCGCTCGGACCCTCCCGTTTCAGCCAGCTCGCCCGGACCGCTAGCTTGCCGGTAATTGCTCTCGGCGGAGTCACCCGGCAAAAGGCTAGAACAGCGCGCGCATTGGGCGCCTATGGCTGGGCCGCAATCGACGGACTGATCGGCCCTTTCGAATGAAGCACGGAGCGTTCAACCAGCGTCCCGCCAATGTCCCGCGTTACAAGGCAGCGGGGTCCCTGCCTGCGCAGGGACGACGGGGTGAATGGTGAAGGCGGATAAACGCCGCTGCGTTCTCAGCGCCCCAGTCTTCGCTCAAACTGCTGAAAAGACTGTAATCCTCAAGGCACTTGGCAGGGACCCCGCTGCCTTATAAGCAATCCTGAAGGGCTGAACGGAAATCAGGTGATCCCGATTTACGCCCGCCGATCTAAATCCCCTCTCCGCTCAGGCGAAGACAGATCATGTCGAGCTGATCGAGATTGGAATAGCTGAGCGACAGCGTCCCCTTCCCGTCCTTGTGGCTGATGTTCACATGCAGGCCCAACAGGTCGGCCAGATGCTGCTCCAGCGAAGCGATGTCGGCATCATCGCTGCTGCCCGCCTTCGCAGCGGACGCCTTCCCATTGCCCGGACGCCCCGGCTTCGCTTTGCTAGCCAGCTTCTCCGTCTCACGAACCGAAAGGCTGCCGTCGACCACTTTGCGCGCCAGCGCCTCGGCCTCGGGCGCACCGATCAGCGCGCGCGCATGGCCCATGCTGAGTTCGCCCCGGACCACCATCTGCTGGACGGGATGCGGCAGGTCGAGCAAGCGCATGAGGTTCGCGACATGGCTGCGCGATTTTCCGACCAATCGGCCCAGCGCGTCCTGGCTATGCCCGAACTCGGCAATGAGCTTGCGATACGCCTCCGCCTCTTCGATGGGATTAAGCTCTTCGCGCTGGATATTCTCGATAAGCGCGATTTCCAGCGTTTCGGAATCGCTGAAGTCGCGGACGAGCGCGGGGATGCGGTGAAGCTGCGCTTTCTGCGCCGCCCGCCACCGCCGCTCGCCGGCAACGATCTGATAGCCCCGTCCGTGCGGG
>DATEFI010000303.1:0-5775 GCA_035280705.1 Rhizorhapis sp.
CATGCAAATGTGAATTTGCAAAATCGCTTTTTTGCAGCTTCGCTACTTCATCAGGACCAGCTCTTCGGCCATGCTTGGATGGAGGGCGACGGTGTCGTCGAAATCCTGCTTGGTAAGGCCGGCCTTCACCGCAACCGCCGCTGCCTGCAGAATTTCAGGAGCGTCAGGACCAATCATGTGCAGGCCGATAACCTTACCGGTCTCCGCATTGCAGATCATCTTGTAAAGCCCACGCTCGTTCCGCCCGGCGAGCACATTCTTCATCGGGCGGAAATCGGAAGTATGGACGCTGATCGAGCCGATCTTGTTGCGTGCCTCAGCCTCGGTCATGCCGACGCCTGCAAGAGGGGGATGGCTGAAAACCGCCGAAGGAATGGAGCCATAATCCACCTTGTGCGGATTGCCGCCGAACACCGTGTCGGCAAAGGCCTGTCCTTCACGGATCGCAACCGGGGTCAATTGCACCCGGTTGGTGACATCGCCCACTGCATAGATGCTCTGACAGCTGGACCGGTTATAGTCGTCGACCTTGATCGCGCCCTGCCCGTCAAGTTCAATGTCCGCATTTTCAAGGCCCAGTCCTTCGGTCTTCGGCTTCCGCCCGGTAGCGAAGAGCAGCGCGTCGCACTCGACAGGTTCCTGACCCTTCATGTGGACCAACAGCGATCCGTCTCCCTGCTTCACCACTTTCTCAAAGGGAGCGTTGAAGCGGAATTCGATGCCTTTCATCATGCTGATCTGCAGCAGCCGGTCACGGATCTGCGCGTCATAACCCCTCAGGATCTGGTCCGACCGGTTGACCAGCGTCACATGACTGCGGAACTCATGGAAGATGCCGGCGAACTCATTGGCGATATAGCCGCCACCGGCGATCACGATGCGCTTTGGGAGATTTTCCAGGTGGAACACCTCATTGGAGGTTATGCCAAATTCCGCACCTTCGCAATCAGGCACCATCGGCCAGGCGCCGACTGCAACCAATATATATTTTGCCGTCACCGTCCGTCCGCTGGCGAGCCTCACCTGATGCGGGCCTTCTACCGTTGCCCGTTCCCGGATGATTTCGACTCCATGATTGTCGAGCGTCTGAGTGTAGAGGCCGTTCAGTCGGTCGACCTCGGCCAGAACATTTTCCCGAAGCGTCGGCCAGTCGAACTTGCAGTCGGGAACTTCCCATCCGAAGCGCTTGGCGTCCTGCAGATCCTCGGCGAAATGGGCACCGTAAACGAGCAGCTTCTTGGGCACGCAACCGCGGATGACGCATGTTCCGCCAACGCGATGTTCCTCGGCCACCGCCACCTTGGCTCCGTGCGCCGCTGAGACGCGGGCCGCGCGTACGCCGCCGGAACCAGCGCCAATAACGAACAAGTCATAATCATATTCGCTCATCATCGAAACTCCCGTTACCGGACGCGGATATGGCGGGAGATGACGCGGCTTACAAATGGCTTTTCACTGTCATACTGATCGGAGGCCTTCCTGACGAACGGTCAGCCGGTCAGATCAGGGCCAGAAGCTCGCTGTTGCTGATCGGTCCCGATCGCAGGAATCCCTGATAGAAATCGCAGCCCTTGCGGGCGAGCAACGCGAGTTGCTGCTCTGTCTCGACGCCCTCTGCGACAACCAGGAGACCAAGCGACTTGGCCATGTCGATGACGCCGCCAACGATGATGCTGTCGCGCTCCGATCCGGCAATATCCTTCGCAAGGCCGCTGTCGATCTTCAGATAATCAAGCGGCAGCGACTTGAGGTAAGCGAGACTAGAGTAGCCCGTACCAAAATCGTCGATTGCCACGCGCAGCCCTTCCTCCTGCCAACGGGCGAGCAGCGAGGATGCAGCGGTCAGGTCCTCCATAAGCCCGCTTTCGGTGATTTCCACGGTCAGGCGGTGACAAGGAAAGCCGCTGGATCGCAGCCTTTCCATGAAGATCTCGAAATAGTCCGGTTGAGCAATGTCCGCCGCCGTCACATTGATGGCAAGGCGAAGCGATGCGAGATGAGCGGGCCATTGGGAGGCGATCTCGAGCGCCCGGCTCTGGATATGGGAAGAGAGGGGCAGCAGATAGTCGGAACGCTCGGCAGCCGCGAACAAGGCGCTGGCGCCAAGCGGCCCTAGGCGTGGATGGTTCCAGCGGGCGAGCGCCTCAACGCCGGTGATGGCATCGTCGGCCATGGCATATTGCGGCTGAAAGAGGATTTCGATCTCTCCCCGGCTGATGGCGAGGCGCAGATCCGTTTCGAGCTGGTCATCATCCACCGCAAGACTGCGGCCATCGCGGATGCGCAGTCGCACGGACTGGCTGTCGGATGCCTTTGCGTCAGCCAGCGCTGCGCCTGCGCGGCGGAGCAGACGGCCCGCATCATCGCCTGGCATCGGCTCCGCTATTCCGCAACGCGCGGTCAGGCGGATAAGATGGTCGCCGGCATTGAACGGCCGGGCGACGGCGGAAATCATCCGATGCGCCAGGAAAGCGGCTCGTTCCACGCCATTTTCCCTGGGCAGGCCCAGAAAAAATTCCGTGCCCGCGATCCTCGCCAGCATGAAATCGCCACTTTCCTCCTCCTCCACCAACCTCTCGATCCTCCGGCCGATCCGCCCGAGCAACGCATTGCCCGCCATCGGACCATAGGCCGCGTTCATCCGGTCGAACTGACTGATCGAAAGAAGAACGACAGCCATGGGCTGTCCGCGGTCAAGGCGGCGCGCAATCCATTTCTGCGCCGCCCTGCGGTTGGAAAGTCCGGTGAGACAGTCTTTTTCCTCCGGCAGACGCGTTTCGCCGTGCGGCAGGAGCTCGATCTCGCCGGAAATGCTTCCTCCTTCGGCAAAGAGATGATGAGCGACCCGCCGCGCAGGTTCGCCGGCGAGCAGGTGGGCAAAGGCGGCGCCAGCCCCGCTACGGGAAGCCTGCCGGGCGAGTCCCAAAGCCGACCTCCTCTCATTCCTTGGCAGGAGACGAAGCAGATCGGACGGCTTCAGGGACTCGGCGGCCAAGCCAAAATGCTCTGCAAGCGCGGCGCTAAGCATTACATGCTTGCTGCCGGGCTCATGCGTCCAGAAGAGCGCGTCGCTTCGCTGGATCGAATTGCGGCTGCGCGTTTCGATTGAACCGCCGCCAAGCCGTTCGACATGCCGCAACGCAAAAGCAAGCGCCACGCGCAGCTTTTCATTGGTCACCTTGTCGACCAGATAATGGGTCGCTCCCGCATCGAGCAGTTCTGGCAGCTTCGCGCTGTCTTCAGGATCGACCAGTACCAGCAGAGCGCCGCCCAGGGCCTCCACGGCCTCGGAAAGGCCAGCCACGACCGGCAGCATCTTGGCCAATGCTCGCCGGGCATCCACCAGGACGACATGCGCCTGACTTCCAAGGAATCGCTGCTCCACCCCCGCCGTGCGCCGCGCAGCCACCGGCCTCCAGCCCGCCTGCTGCGCGAGGACGGACAACATGTCGCGGTCATGCGGGGAAAGGATAAAAAGCGGCAGGCGCGGAACAAAGGGATCCGTCGTGTCGGCTCTGCCAGTTTCGTCCCCCTGATCGATTATGGCAGTTTGCTTCAAATTCATTATCCGTGTCTTCGCCCTGCCCCATTCATGGCAGGTGTTTCTTTATACGCGGTTTCCGCTGGCAGAACTAATATCCGTTCGCTCCATCCGGTCCAGGGAATTTGGCATCGGCAGTTGCACGTGGCCCATCCATGGCTTAGCTAGACCATATGGCCAATCAGGAAGGCGCATACTCTCCGTCCATGGCGGACCGTTTTGGCCGCCGCATCGAATATCTCAGGATTTCGGTGACGGACCGCTGCGACCTGCGCTGCCGCTATTGCATGGCGGAGAAAATGACTTTCCTGCCACGCGACCAGATACTCACGCTGGAGGAAATCGCCGTTATAGCCGACCGCTTCATTGCGAGGGGGGTAAGGAAAATTCGCCTCTCCGGTGGCGAGCCGTTGGTAAGGCGCGATTTCGGGGAGCTTGCCCGGCGCATCGGCCGCCATGTCAAGGCAGGCACGCTTGAGGAACTGACTCTGACCACCAACGGCACACAACTGGCCGAGCATGCCGAGATGCTGGTGGAAGCGGGCATGAAGCGAATCAATGTCAGTCTCGACACGCTCGATCCCGATCTCTTCACACGGATCACCCGCCGCGGCGACATCAATAAAGTGCTTGAGGGCATAAGGGCCGCCACCGCCGTGGGCCTCAAGCTAAAGATCAACATGGTCGCGCTGAAGGGCCTCAACGATCATGAGTTCCTCCCGATGCTGCGCTGGTGCAATGCGCAGGGGCATGATCTGACCCTGATCGAGACCATGCCCTTGGGGATCATCGACGAGGATCGGACCGATCGCTATCTGCCGCTCAAAATGGCAGTGGATCAGATCAAGGCGGAGCATGAAGTCACCCCTATCGCCTATCGTACAGGTGGACCTTCGCGCTATTTCGCGGTGGAAGGCATGAGCGCGCGGCTGGGGCTGATCACGCCGCTCAGCGACAATTTCTGCGCCGGATGCAACCGGATGCGCCTTACCTGCGAAGGCAGGATCTACATGTGCCTTGGCCATGAGGATCATGTGGACTTGAGGGCTGCTTTCCGGGCAGGCGGCGCCAGCGCGATCGACGCTCTGCTCGACCAGGCGCTGCGCCTCAAGCCGCTGGCGCATGATTTCGCCATAGGAGCGGATGCCAGGCCCGCGGCGGTTTCCCGCCATATGAGCGTCACCGGCGGATGAGCAGCGGGCAGCGCAGGGCCCTGCTGGCGTCGCCAGGCGAAAATGCGCGCGAGGCAGAGGCTTTATTACGAAACCAATATGATTTCGTCCCTTTGGAAGAGGCTGACATGGTCATCGCTCTTGGGGGCGATGGTTTCATGCTGCAGACCCTGCATCATATGCTTGAGCAGCGGCGCATATTGCCGGTGTTCGGCATGAACCGGGGCACCGTCGGCTTCCTGATGAACGAGTGGCGGCGAGATGTCCTGGACGAGCGGATCGAGAAGGCCAAGTCCTTCAAGGTAAACCCTTTGCGGATGACCGTCGATACCGTTGATGGCGAGCAGTTTTCCATTCCAGCGATCAATGAAGTCTCATTGCTTCGCGAAACCCGCCAGACCGCAAAGCTCGTGGTTCAGGTCAATGGCCGCACCATGCTGCCGGAACTGGTATGTGACGGAGTGCTCGTGGCAACGCCGGCCGGTTCCACCGCTTATAATCTGTCGGCTCAGGGCCCGATCCTGCCACTGGGATCGGGGATGATCGCCCTGACCCCGATCAGCCCCTTTCGTCCAAGGCGCTGGCGTGGCGCGATCCTGCCGGAAAAAATGTCAGTTCGCTTTGAGGTACTCGATCCCGTCAAGCGCCCGGTCAGCGCCGTCGCCGATCAGCGCGAGGTTCGCGATGTCGCTCGCGTGGAAGTGACCATAGATCGCAGCACACCGCTCACCCTGCTCTTCGATCCGGAGCATGCGCTGGACGACCGGATTGCGATGGAACAATTTATGTCCTGACCCTCTTGCCTTTGTCCGAATCCCGCTGCTATAGGCGCGGCTCGCTTGTTGAGAGACAAGCTGCTCCCCGGTAGCTCAGCGGTAGAGCAACCGGCTGTTAACCGGTTGGTCGATGGTTCGAATCCGTCCCGGGGAGCCACGTTTTTTTCTGTCTGACCCGGACAGATGTTACCCATGTGTCCGGTACAAACGTCATCTATGTCTCGGGTCGGTCATTCTGCGCCAGAGAGGTCCGCCGCCAGCGCAAGAGGCTGGCGCCTGGCATGTT
>DATEFI010000304.1:0-4932 GCA_035280705.1 Rhizorhapis sp.
ACCTCCAGCGTGACATTGGAGTAGGTCACGACTTGCTGCTTGCCGTCCTCGCCGACCGCATTGGTCCGCTGGTCCGTGGCAAGGACGCGCAGGTTGCGCATGATGGTTTCCGACACCTTGAGCGCTTCTCCATCGCCGCCGCCCGCGACCGACTGCGTCAGGACAAGATCCACCCGGTCGCCCGGAAAGACAAAGCCCGCAACAGAGCTTTGCGCAGAGACCGGAACGGTCACGGCGCGCATGCCGGGGCCAAGCGCGGCTGCGAGGAAGCCGCGGTCGCCGGGCTTCACCAGCGAGCCCTGGGTCAGCGGCTGGCCCGCAGTGATGGCATTGCGAACCACTGTGCCCGCAAGCGAGGCGGGATCCGTTTCGCCCTTCAGGAAATAGGCTTGTTCGACCAGTTCCTTCGGCCAGGGCTGAAAGCGGAAACTGTCGGGCTCAATGATCGTGCCGACGGGCAGGGCACGGGTTGCGACCAGCACCTGCGGCCCGTCCTGGGCGGGCTGCATATTCGCGGCAGTCGCCTGGGGCGCACCGGAATTGCCGAACATGCTGCGGGCCATGAAAGCGGTCGCGATCGCGATAATCAGCGCTCCGGCCAGCAAAATGATCTTCTTAGCATCCATGACGAATGTCGCCTCCTGAAGACGGGTCGATTGCTCCTCGCCGACCGTTCTTACGCAAAATGGTTAAAATAGCGTTCGCCAACGACCCACAGGCCGGCGAGCGCGATGGCGACGCCATAGGGGATCTCCGGCCGGCCCATACGGCGTCCGATCTTGTGGTGCAGGACCGTGACGGCGGTGACCGCTCCGCCGAGCACCGACATGACGACCAGCAGGGTCAACATGGGTTGAAGCGGAAGCCACAGCGCCAGCCCGCCGAGCAGCTTCACATCGCCGCCGCCCATCATGCCCAGCGCGAAAAGCAGCGCTAATGAGATGAAGACCACTGTCGCCAGCGCAAGCTGAAGGGCCATGCCAGGCCAGGGCGGCAGGTCCGTCGCAATCCAGAATAATGGCGCAAGAGCGGCCACCGCGATATTGAGGCGGTTTGAAATGATCCGGCTCTTGATGTCCGTGATCGCGGCAATGACGAGCAGTGCGGAAAGCACCGCTGCCAGAGCGAAGATGAAAAACTGCCTGTCCATCGCCAGATAGGGCTAGACGATTTGCCTTACCAAACCGTAACCATGATCTTATGAATTCCTTTACGCGGGAAAACCGTTCCTATCCGCCAGATTGCGTTGTCGATCGCTGGCTGACTCCCGACGGGTGGCCGCTCCGCCGCTTTCATTGGAGCGCCGCACCGGTATCGGAGCGGGGATCCATCCTCTTCCTGACCGGCAGGGGCGACATGTTCGAGAAATATCTGGAACCCTTTGCCCATTTTCGTGCAGCAGGCTGGAACATCACGAGCTTCGACTGGAGAGGACAAGGCGGGTCCGGCCGCATTTCCGAGGCCAGCCTGGCACAGGGCGGTTTTGATGTGATGGCCGATGATCTGGGCCATTTTTACCGGCAATGGGTGAGTGACGGACCAGGCCCTCACATCTTGATCGGGCACAGCATGGGTGGACATCTATTGATCCGTGCGCTCGCCCTTGGGCTTGTCGCTCCAGACGCGGCGGTGCTTGTCGCGCCCATGCTCGGGATCAGCGGCGGCTTTGTCCCGCCATGGCTGGGTGCTGCGGTTTCGCGCCTCATGTGCCGGGTTGGAAATCCGGCGCGTCCTGCCTGGAAGGATATGGAGAAGCCGGGCATCGGCGAAGACGGAAGGCAGGCGCTGCTGACCCATTGTGCCGAACGCTATTCCGACGAGCTATACTGGCATCAGGCAGTGCCGGAGCTGAAACTGGGTCCTCCCAGTTGGCATTGGCTGCGGGAGGCCTATAGCTCGCTTTTCATGATGGCAGAGTCGGGGATATTGGAACGCATAGATACGCCGCTGCTGATCCTGGCGGCGGAAAAGGACAGGCTGGTCGATACCGCCGCCATTTGCCGTGACGCGGCCAGGATCAGGGATTGCCGCCTGCACGTCTATGGGGCCGAAGCCGCCCATGAGATTTTGCGAGAGGCCGATCCCGTCCGGCTGGATGCTCTGCGCCGCATCGACGCCTTTCTGGACGAAGTGGCGCCAGCGAAGTGAACCGGCATGATGTTGTCATCGTCGGGGCAGGAATGGCAGGCGCCAGCCTGGCGGCCGAGATCGCGCCGCACCTGTCGGTATTGCTGCTCGAGATGGAAAGCCAGCCGGGCTATCACGCCACTGGCCGCTCCGTCGCCTTTTGGAGCGAGAGCTATGGCGGTCCCGGCGTGCAGCCGCTGACCACGGCCTCCGGTCCTTTCCTCCGCCAGCCGGAGCCCGGCTTCGGGGAGCATTCTTTTCTCGGGGAACGTGGAGCAATCCATCTGGCGCGGGCGGAAGATGCGGGGGCGGCCGAGGCCTTCCTGGCAGAATATAAGCCGCTCGGGATCGAATTGGCGGCGCTGGACAGGCCAGCGCTCGAGAGCCGCATCAATGGCCTCCGCCCCGCCTGGACCAGCGGTATCGCCGAACCGAGCACAGCAGACATAGACGTAGCGGCGCTGCATGCCGCCTATCTTGCAGCAGCGCGCCGGTCAGGAGCAAGGCTCGCGGCCGGAAGCCAGTTGCTCGAGGCCCAGCAGACGGCGGGCCAGTGGCAATTGGAAACATCCGCAGGCCCGGTGCAGGCAGGCATCCTCGTCAATGCCGCTGGCGCCTGGGCCGATCAGGTTGCGCGCCGCTGTGGTGTGGCTCCAGCCGGGATCAAACCCCTGCAGCGAACCGTGGTCCAGCTGCGGACCGATCCTGAGCCACCGGCCGACCTTCCGCTCATCATCGATATTTCAGGGCGATTCTACTTCAAGGTTGAAGGTTCGGGGCGCCTGTGGCTCAGCCCGCATGACGAAACGCCTATCGACCCCTGCGATGCGGCGCCTGAAGAACTGGCTGTTGCCGAGGCTATCGACCGGTTCGAGCAGGTGGTCGACTGGAAGGTGCAGGCCGTCGAGCGCAAATGGGCTGGCCTGCGCAGTTTCGCACCTGACCGGCTCCCGGTTTACGGCTTTGATCCGCTCGCCAGGAATTTCTTCTGGTTCGCCGGGCAGGGCGGCTTCGGGATCCAGACTGCTCCGGCAGCAGCAAGGCTGGGAGCAGCGTTGCTGCTCAACCGGGCGCCACATATGAGCGTGGCCGCCATTGATCCCGAACCTTATGATCCCGGCCGGTTCGAATGATCCGCCGGAGTTTGTGCGCTGGATCAGGGGTATTATGGCCATGGCGCTGCAAAATGCCCCTGGCATGTTTCTTCGTCATTCCCGCGAGGGCGGGAATGACGACTAAAAGAAACCTAAAGGAAACTTAGCCATCGGACTGAGCTGTCGAAGCCGACATTCTGGCCTTCCACAGGCTTGAGAACGACACCCCTCATCGAACGGCTATGGCCTAACGGCGTGACAATTGGTCACTGATGCTGACGCCCAGCAAGGCGAGGGAGAAAAGGCCTATCGCGGCTACCACCATGGCAGGGTAAAATTCGGCAATCATTCGGGTCTCCTTTCGTAATCGAGGAGCAGCATTGCCGTTCATGGGGATGCAGGCATTGATCCTGATCAAAAATGCAGATCCCGGCCGTCTCCTTTTTTGTCCTCTTCCTAAAGCTTTGCCGAGATCATCCGATCTTGGTGAAGACGCCGGACTATCGTGCGCTCAACAGGGCCTGACATCCTGTTAACCATTGTCTTTGAGAACTGCTCCCATGGCTGCTGCGGGGAGCGGTCAGAGGGGGGTATAATAAAATGATCGCATGGTTCGCACATAAGGCGCCCATACGTCAGAAGTTGACGGCCGCCTTCGGGTTCTTCTGTTCGCTGATCTTTGTTGCTGCCGTGCTGGCATATCTCGGGCATGGGCAGGTTGCAGACGCACTTGCCGCCAAGGACATGGCGGCTGCGCAGGCCGCCAATGACGGCATGCTGAGCTGGGCCTCGATTTTTGCCGCCCTTGGCGTGGTCATCGCATTTCCCCTGGCCTGGTACGCTCGTGGAGTGATTGCCGATCCTTATTCTTCCCTCTTGCAAGACATGGAAGCCCTCGCCGCAGGCAACAGGCAGGTGCATATTTCCCTTACGGAAAGGGAAGACTGCGCTGGCCGGATGGCCCGTGCGCTGGTCCGGCTGCGGGACCACGGGATGCCGCTTGATGATGGCGCCACCAGCAATGGCGGCAAGCTGGACGGGGTAGTGGCTGCTCTGGGCGATGGTCTGCACCGCCTGGCCCAGGGGCAGATCGATCACCGGATCGAAACGCCTTTCCCCACCGAAGTTGAGCAGCTTCGGATCGACTATAACCGGGCCACGGCAGAGCTGGGCAAGACGCTTCGGGCGGTCACGGAAACCGCGGACAGCATCAGCACCGGGTCCAACGAAATCAGCTCGGCGGCCGAGGATCTCTCCCGCCGGACCGAGCAGCAGGCGGCCTCTTTGGAGGAAACCGCCGCGGCCACCAATGAAGTGACCTCCGGGGTCCGCGAAATCGCTCAGCGCGCAGTCAGCGCCAACATGGCGGTCAATGAGGCGCATCGGGAAGCCTCTGACGGCGGCCAAACCGTGTCCCGCGCCGTGACCGCGATGGACGGCATCGAAAAATCCTCGCAGGAAATCGCCCAGATCATCAATGTGATCGACGGCATCGCTTTTCAGACGAACCTCCTGGCTTTGAATGCGGGGGTCGAGGCGGCACGCGCAGGTGATGCGGGCAAGGGCTTTGCCGTGGTCGCCAACGAGGTCCGCGCGCTGGCCCAGCGTTCCGCCGACGCTGCTCGCGACATCAAGATCCTGATCACCACCAGTTCCGAACAGGTGGCGAGCGGCGTTCATCTGGTGGGTCAAACCGGGCAGATGCTGGAAC
>DATEFI010000305.1:0-3799 GCA_035280705.1 Rhizorhapis sp.
TGCCGCCGCATGAGCTGGACCTGTTCCTGATGGGCCGGACGGACAAGGCGGTGGGGATCAATCCGCTGAACCCCGACGCAATGCCGCCCGAAGCGCCCAAGGCCCCGGCGGCTCCCGCACCCAAGGCGGGCGAACCGGGGACGGGCTTTTCCGGCCCCAATGGCTATGAGCTTTAAGGGAGAGATGGTGATGACCGAAGCATTCAAATTCACTCGTCATTCCCGCGAAGGCGGGAACCCATCTCCCAACATCACGTCAAGCGGACGGCCCAGGGGATGGATCCCCGCCTTCGCGGGGATGACGAAAGTGGGCCTAGGGATGACGGCAGTAGGGTTGGGCGCCACCCTCCTCACCGCCTGCACTCCCAACGACCCGACCCTGGGCGGCTCGATCCGGCACAATTATGCGCTGCAAGTGATCGACCCCGATCCGCAATATGCAGGCACGCCCAATGAGGGCGGCTCAGGTGACCTCGCCAAGGGAGCGGTGGAACGCTACCGCACCGACAAGGTCAAGAAGGTCAAGACCATCCGCACCACCAGCGGGATCAGCGGCGGCAGCGGGGGTAGCTCAAGATAAGGGAGGCGTGACATGCCGGGCAGCTTGCTTCGCCGATTACTGAAGGCCGAACGCGCCGCAGTAGCGCCGACAATCGGCCTGTCGTTATTTGCGCTCATCGGCGTAGGCGGCATCGCGTTCGACTATGCGCGGCTGGCGGCAATGGACAGCGAGTTGCAGAATGCGGCCGACCAGGCGGCACTGGCGGCGGTGACGCAGTTGGACGGCGAAGACGATGCGATCGCGCGAGCAACAGCGGCAGCCCAAGAACTTATCGCCAACGATACGCGCTTTGCCAATGATGGTCATGAAGATGGCACTGCCATCGGTGTGCCAACACTGACGTTTTACGAAAGCTATGATCAGGAAAATGACGAATTTGGTGACGTCACAACGGACGACGAGGATGCTCGGGTCGTACAGGTGACCGTAGAGGGACGAGAAGCCTTCTACGCACTGACGCCGCTGGTCGACGCCATTAGTTCTGGCGAAATAACGGCGTCGGCTGCCGCCGGGCTTGGTCGAGCAATCTGTAAAGTTCCTCCTTTGATGATCTGCAATCCGAAGCCAAACACGGAATTCAATGCGAACAACTCTCTTCGTGGCTTCGGCATTCAAGTCGTCGGTCAATCAGGCAATGCCTGGGCACCCGGGAACTTCGGCTTCCTTGATGTAGGTCAGGATGATGTTGGCGCGCCGGATTTGCTTTCGGCACTGGCCTATCAGGACCCCACCCTGGATTGCTTGAATGTCGAGAGCAATGATGTTGATCCAGGCGTTACCGCACCCGCCTTCGACGCAATCAACACTCGCTTCGATATTTACAACTTTGGTTCCGGACAAGGATCAACCTTGGGTGCCTGCTGGAGTGGATCTTGCCCAGCAGCCGCAAACGTTGTTAAGGATCTTGTTCGTCCACAAAACGCCAATAATACGGGCCAAGGCTGCAAACTGCACAACCAAGGTTGGCAGTTGCCTTCAAACCAGTTCTCGCCGCAAGCTTACAGTGCCAGTCAAACTGTCAACACGCAAATGGACACCAACGGCGTCGATGCTATGGGTTTGCCGAGAGACAATTGCCACTATACCAGCTACAGTCAAAATTGCCCGGGTGCAAACGCTGACGAGCAGCGTATTGGAGACGGCAATTGGGCCCGTCAGGATTATTTCACAAAATACCATAATTCAACCAAACCCAGCGGTTGGCAGACCATGACCCGCTATGAAACTTATCTTTGGGAACTGGAGTCCGCCACGCCCAGCAACCTTCCCAATAATGTCAGTGCGGGGGGCACCTTACGACAATATGGCGCGCCCCAATGTTCTAGCGGAACACTGGACGCCGACCGTGACCGTAGGTTGGTTACCGTAGCTATTGTCGACAATTGCGCACAACTTAGTGGAACATCGGTTCCCGCCCAGATAGGTAAATGGGTGGACATGTTCCTTGTAGAGCCAGCATTTAACCGTGGAAACGGAGCTACAGGCACAGACGTCTATTTCGAAGTGGTAGCCAACAATACTGTCGTTGGCAACGAAAGTACGGGTTCGCAGGTGATACGCCGCGACGTTCCGTATCTGATCCGGTGATTGCATGAAACCGGCCAGTCTCTTTAGGTTCGCTTCTTGTCGAAACGGAACAGCAGCGGCCGAAATGGCGCTCGTGACGCCGTTTCTTATCGTGTTGATGTTCGGCGCCTTTGAATTGGGAAACTATTTCTTGAGCGAACATGTGGTGGTGAAAGCCGTTCGGGATGGAGCACGGTATGCGGCCCGATTAAATCTTACAAACTATCCCTGCACCGCAGCTTCACCTGACAACATCCCGGGAGGGACGGTAGAACAAGACACACAGAATCTTGTTCGAACCGGCCAAATTGATGATGGAGGAACCGCACGGCTCTCCGGATGGACCGATGGCATAACCACAGTCACGATAACATATGACTGCGTGGCTTCGGACAGCGCTAGCCCGGCTTACTCAGGAATTTATGATGGTTTGGACAATGTGCCGGTCGTTACTGTAGCTGCCTCTGTTCCTTATAGTTCATTATTTACCGATCTAGGTTTCGAGAGCAGTACTTTGTCGCTTAATGCCGAGGCGCAATCAGTGGTGATGGGTATATGACAAATATTCTCATTCACCTGGGACGCGATAAAAAGGCTGCCTCAGCGGCTGAGTTCGCAATGGTTCTGCCACTACTGCTAATATTCTTGCTCGGCATGCTCGACGTTGGCCGATTGATGTGGACCTGGAACAAGGCAGAAAAGGCAACTCAAGCAGGCGTGCGTTATGCCGTCGCGACAAGCATGGTTTCAGGAGAATTATTCGACTATCGCTTTACTGTCGACGGTGGCGTTTCGCAAGGAGATGCTGTCCCGAGTACTACTTTTGACTACCTGATATGTACTGAAGAAAACGACTGCACGGACGACTTAGCTGATGGAACTCCGGCTTGCGAGGGTAGCGCCTGTTCAGAGATAGAAGCAGTGCTTGATACTAATGCATTCGATGGTTTGGTAACCCGGATGCAGGCTTTGTTTCCGGAAATCGAAACCGACAATGTCGTCATCGAATATAAGAACATCGGTCTTGGTTTTGCAGGCGACCCAAACGGAGCTGACGTGTCGCCATTAGTCAAGGTCAGCCTTCAAAACATGACCTTCCACCCCATTACATTCATGCTGTTCAACGGAACCATCACTCTGCCGGATTTCAGCGCCGCCCTGACGATGGAAGACGGGCAAGGCAATGTCTCGAACTAAAGGAACACCCCATGGGCGTAGTCATGAAAGCTGATCAACCGGCGGGCGACTGGATCCTTAATGTGGGTGAGCGTTGCGTTCACCTGATCCTTTCCGAGGCGGAGATTGCGGCGGCGGATGTGCCCGTGGGGGAAGTCGCGGGCTTTTCGGTGGCGCTTACCATGCTGGGCGCGGGATCGGCAGTGCCTTCAGACCTGCTCGCCAAGGCGAAGGGCGTGGTTGTGGAGGTGCAGCCGGGCATGGAGGCGTCCTTGCGGCGGCTCTCCGCGCTTCGGGAGGACTATCCCAAGCTGCCGATCATCGCCGCCGTGCGCGATCCGGAACTGTCGGTTGTGCGAGCCCTGCTAAAGGCCGGGATCGAGGACGTCATCTCCCTCCCCCTCTCCTCGCGGGAGCTGACGGCGGCGCTGACCGAGACAAGGGAGAGGATCGCCCATCTTCATGCGCATGAAGCAAAGGCGGGGCGGCTGATTTC
>DATEFI010000306.1:0-9276 GCA_035280705.1 Rhizorhapis sp.
AACAACGCGCTGGCTGTTGGGACGATTGCCGTCGGTGCGCCACGTCATGCTGCTTGCTTCCCCGCTCGATTTCGAGAATTGCGCCTCGGAGGCGAATAATCTGAACTTTTCAGATGTGGATGCCTATGTCTTTGGCGGCCAATCGGCCTGGCGCTATTATCTGCGCTACTTTGATCCGGTGACGTTCCTTTCGAACGCCCATGGGCTTGCAGCGCGGCGGAGCGATGCGGGCAGTTTCGGCACTTTGGTGATCGACCGCTTCGGGGATGGTCCCATGGAGCCCAGGCATGACCGCGGCATGTTCTACAAGGAAATGGGCTCTTATGATCCGGCCTGTTTTGCAGCACTTGGCCAGCTCGCTGCGCTTACGAGCGCCACGGGTCAGACGTTGGACGTTGTCCTTACCCCCGTGAGCCCCGATTGGGTCCAGCTTTACGACCCTGAGCGCCAGAACCTGGGTCAGTTGCAGGACTCCATCAGGCGGGTATCAAGGCGTTCTGGCATTCGCTTTATCGACATGCATGACGCCTTCAGTGACGAACAACAGTTCGTCGATGCCATTCACTTGCGTTGGTCAGCGACAGCGGAGTTCACCCGCGCCATTTTATGATTGAGCCGGACGATCGTTAAATGGCTGCTCCTCAAAGAGCGGCCGTCACTCCGCCGCCAGCAGCTCCTCCGCCGCCCCAAGGTCGACGGAGACCAGCCTGCTTACGCCCTTTTCGATCATCGTGACCCCGAAAAGGCGGTGCATGCGGCTCATGGTGACGGCGTTGTGGGTGACGATCAGATAGCGGGTGCGCGTATCCTGGACCATCTTGTCGAGAAGATCGCAGAAGCGCTCGACATTGGCATCGTCGAGGGGCGCGTCGACCTCGTCCAGCACGCAGATCGGAGCCGGGTTGGTGAGGAAGAGGCCGAAGATCAGCGCCACGGCGGTCAAAGCCTGTTCGCCGCCGGACAGAAGCGTCAGGGTCGAGAGCTTCTTCCCCGGCGGCTGCGCCATGATCTCAAGTCCAGCTTCCAGCGGATCGTCGCTGTCGATCAGCTTCAGATGCGCCTGTCCGCCGTTGAAGAGGGCCGTGAAAAGCCGCTGAAAATGGCCGTCCACCGCCTCGAAAGCGGCGAGCAGGCGGGTGCGGCCTTCGCGGTTCAGATTGCCGATCGAACCGCGCAGCCGGTGGATGGCCTGGGTGAGTTCCTCGCTTTCGGCCCGGCTTTTTGCCTGTTCGGCCTCCAGTTCGGCAAGTTCCTGTGCCGCGACCAGATTGACTGGACCGATGCGCTCGCGGTCCTGTGTCAGCCTGTCGAACGTCTCGGATTCCTGTGCCGCGTCCTGCACGTCAGTGCTGTTGAAACCGAGCTTTTCGGGAAGGACGGGGGCCGGGCATTCAAAACGCTCGCCTGAAATCCGGCCCATTTCGACCCGGCGCTGTTCCTGATTTTCCGCACGCGCTGCCGCACCGGCGCGCGCCTCCCGGGCTGCCGCCAGCGCCTCGCCTGTCTGCGCATGTTTGGCTTCTGCCTGGCGCAGGCTTTCCTCCGCGCCCCGTTCCGCCGCCTGCTGCGCTTCAGCGGTTTCGAGCAGCTTGTGGCTGCTTTCGTCAAGCTGGCGGATGGCGCGGGCGATGGCTTGAGGCTTGCCCTCGAGCGTCTCGCGCTGCCCGGCAATGTCAGCGGCGCGCTTGCTCATGTCCTCCATGCGGCGGGCAGCTTCGCCCGCGCGGGCACGCCAGCTACGGATTTCCGATTGAGCGGCGTTGAGGCGGTCCCGGTCAGCGCCCAAGGCGCGGCCGGTCATCGCCTGCTCCGTCTGAAGCTGGGCGACGGCGAGGCGTGCCTGCTCGCTTGATTGCTTGAGCGCGGCAACCAGCTGTGCCGTTTCGCCACCGTCAGGAAGGGAAGCGCGGGCACTCTGGGCCACTTCGAAGTCCACTCTGGCAGCGGCCTCATCCGTCCGGGCTTCGGCGAGGCGAGCATCCAGTTCGTCGCGGCGGCCCTTCAGGCGGTCGAGCTTTGCCGCAGCATCATCGGCAGCGCGCAATGCGTCGCGCAGCGTCTGATCGGCGCGGCTGAGGGTGCCGCGTCCCGCAGTCAGCTTCTCGCTCGCGGCTTGCGCTGCTTGCCCGGCGGCGGAAAGGCCCGCCCCGGCGCGTTCCACCCCATCGGAGGCTTCGGGACGGACTGCCTCAATGGCTTCCAGCCGGTTTAGGCGGATCAGCCGTTCGGCCGCCGCCGCGCCACCCTCGACCGCGACATAGCCGTCCCAGCGGCGGAGCTTGCCGTCGAGCGTGGCGAGCCGCTGACCCACCGCCAACAGCTGCCCCTCATCCACCTCGGCAACGGCGACCTGGGCGAGGCGGCGCGCCAGCTCTGACGGCGCCGTCACATGAGAGGCGAGAGGCGTACAGCCGCGCGGAAGGGCGGGGTCGCTATCCGTTGGAGCGGCGCCAAGCCAATGCCGCTTGCCCTCGGCACCGATGGGCGCTTCCAGATCGTCGCCCAAGGCGGCGGCCAGCGCCCGTTCATAGCCCGGAGCCGCCTTGATCCGGTCGAGTGCGCGACTGTGGCCGGTGCTGCTGTCCAGCGCCTTGCGCAACGCCGCCGCTTCGCTGTCGAGCGCGGCGAGGGCTGCCCTGGCGGAGGAAAGGGCGGATTCGGCGGAACTGCGGGCTTCAGCTGCGGCGGCACGTTCTGTCTCGGCTTGCGCAATGGCAGCCTCCGCCTGCTCCCGGTCCGCGCGGGCACGGTTCTGCAGATCGAACGCTGTATCGCGCGCTGCCTCCAGCGGACCAGCTTCGGGAAGGGCCGAGAGTTCCTGCGCAAGCCGCTCCACGTTCCGCTGCGCCCTGTCGAGTCGGCCGCGTGCTGCGTTCAGTGCGGCATCAGCGACACGCAATTCCGCCTGCTCGCTCGCCTGGCTGGCCATCGCCCTGGCAAGTTCCAGTTCGGCATCGCGGGCGGCGCTGTCCGCCCTGGCGATGCGCGTGTCAAAATCGGGGCGGCTGGATTCGCTTTCCTTGACCCGTGCAGCGATCTGCCCGGCCTCGGCGGTCAGCCGCTCGATGGCCTCGGCCGCGTCATGGGCGAGCGATCCTTCCCGTGCCTTGTCCTCCTCCAGCCGGGCCGCCTGCGCCTCAAGGTCGGTGAGGCGCTGGAGGATGGAGGCTTCCTCGCTCCTGAGCACGGCCAGCCGGTGTCCGGATTCGTTGGCCGCGTCCCGCGCCTTTTGGGCTTCGCTGCGGCGGATGGCCAGCTGCTTTACCGCCTCATTCTGATAAGCGGCTGCGGCCTGCTGCGCCTCATGCGCCCGTGTCACCAAAAGCTCAGCCTGCCTGGCCTCCGCGCGGGCGGCCTCGGCGGCCTTGGCGGCGTCCCGCCAGCGGGCATAGATGAGCCGCGCCTCGGCCACGCGAATCTGGTCGGTCAAGCGGCTGTAGCGTTCCGCCGCCTTGGCCTGGCGGCGAAGCTGGCTGGCGCGGCTGTCCATGTCGGCAAGAATGTCATCCAGCCGCGTCAGATTGGCCTCGGTGGCGCGGAGCTTCTGCTCGGCATCCTTTCGGCGCACATGAAGACCGGCAATGCCCGCCGCCTCTTCAAGCATCATGCGGCGCTCGGCGGGCTTGGCGGCAATGACGGCGGCAATCTTGCCCTGGCTGACGAGGGCGGGACTGTGCGCCCCCGTGGCGGCATCGGCGAAGATCAGCGCCACGTCCTTGGCGCGGACATCCCGGCCATTGGCCCTGTAGGCGCTGCCTGCGCCGCGCTCGATGCGGCGCATGATTTCCAGTTCGCCATCCCCGCCAACCGGAATCGGGCCGGTCAGCTCATCGGATTGGCGCTCGGTGAGGATCGAGACTTCGGCAAAGTCCCGCTGCGGACGGGTGGCGGTGCCCGCGAAGATCACATCCTCCATGCCTCCGCCGCGCATCGACCTGGCGCTCGATTCGCCCATGACCCAGCGAATGGCCTCAAGCAGGTTGGACTTGCCGCAGCCATTGGGTCCGACAATGCCGGTCAGGCCAGGCTCAATGCGCAATTCGGTCGGATCGACAAAGCTTTTGAAGCCCGAGAGCTTGAGGCGCTTTATCTGCATGGGGCGCTGACCCCGCGTCGATCAGGCGTCTGCCTTGCGAAGGCTGTGGCCTGGCTTCCTGCCGGCAGCATGGTTAAGTGAAGCGGGGTCCCTGCCTCCGCAGGGACGACGGCTATCGTTAACGCCGAGCATTGCCCGGCACAGCCGTGCCCTGAGATGGTCCCCCCCTCCGTCAATTAGGCCCCTGCTTCGCGGAGCTTGGCCTCCAGCGCAGGCCAGGCCGATACATTGTCGAGCTTCTGCCCGTTCATGATGAAGGTGGGCGTTCCCTCAATCTCATAGGCCGTCCCTGCCTTCTGGACATTTTCGGCGAGCTTTTCGGCATTCTTCGCATCGGCCAGGCATTGTTTCGCCTGATCCTCGGCGATGCCGCGCTGCATCACGAATTCGACAAGGCCCGTCGCTTCGCCCAGCTTCACGAAGCGTTCATTGGCCGGGGATTCCAGCGCTGCCTTGTATCCCGCTTCGCCCAGCCCCTGCGCCTTTTCAAACAGGGTCGGCTGATAGCCGAAAAGCTGATCGGACAAGGAGAAAAAGGGTTCCGCGCCGCCGCAACGGGCGAGCAGCGCCGCAGTCATGTCCAGCGGGTCGCGGATATAATTCCGCATTTCAAAGCTCACTTTGCCGCTGTTGACATATTTGTCGCGGAGAGAGGGAAAGCCCTTTTCGGAAAATTCCGCGCAATGGCTGCAGGTCAGGGAGGCAAATTCCACGATCTTTATGGGGGCGTCAGGATTGCCCATCACAAAGCCGCCATCTGCGGTAGGCTTTACCATGTCCGACCAGTTGGTGCCCGCAGGGGCCGGGACCGCAGCGACAGGCTCGCCGCTCAGCTTGCCTTCCGAGGCGGCATCCTTGTCGCCGCAAGCGGTGAGCGCGAGGGCAAGGGCCAGCGAGGACATCAGGGTCAATTTCGTCATGGGAATATGAGGCTCCGGCGGTTTTTCTGCTTCTGCGGAATGCATTTACTTCAGTTGCGGGCGGGCGGCAATGCGGCTTCCAGCGCCTTCCATTCATGTACGTCCGGCAGCAGCCGGCCATTCACCGCAAAGCTCGGCGTCCCGCCGATCTTGGCGCTTTCCCATGCCTCTTGCGTCATCGCCAGAACCTTTTCGCGGGAGGCGCGGTCGGCAAGACAGGTCTTGAGCTGCGCCCCGGTAAAGCCGCGCTTCAGCATCAGGGCATAAAGGCCGGTGCTCGAAGCGATGTCCTCCATGGCGGCGTCGATCGTCGCTGCCGGACGTTCCTTTGCGTCATAGGCCTGCACCTGCTTCATCCAGGCGTCGTAATTGGCGAAGAGCGCATGATGATTGCCGAAGAATTTCGCCGGTCCCCCGCAGCGCGCGAGCAGGGCCGCAGTCAGGTCATAGCGGTCACGCACGGCATTGCGGATCTCCACATTGAGCGTGCCCTTCGAAATCCAGTTGACCTTGAGCGGCGCTTCGGCGGTGTTGGTGAATTGGGCACAATGGCTGCAGGTGTAGCTGATATATTCGACAAGCCTGGTTTTCGCGTCCGGATTGCCCTGAACATATCCGCCAATCGTCGAGATCGACGTCCGCTTCGTCCAATCCACCTTCTCTGCAACAGCAGGCGCCGTGACGAGGGCGAGGCCGAGGACGGCAAGATGTAGTGGTTTCATTTCAGTCTCTATCTGTATCTTTTCCCGTCGTCCCCGCGCAGGCGGGGACCCCGCTTTGCCTTCCAGAATGGAGAAAGGTAGCGGGGTCCCTGCCTGCGCAGGGACGACGGGTGTAAGCAGGAAACCGCCATTACCCCATCCTCGGCGGGCCGCTTGAATTGGCGAGCCCTTGCGCAAGGGACTCAAGCACCGAACGAAGTTCAGGATCGCCGATCTCACGCAGCCCTTCGCCCATCTCCATGGGTATGGGCTTCAGCATCTTTGGCGGCGGGCGGCGCTCGGCGTCGCGGCGTTCGACCATGCCCTGCTTCATCGCCACCTTGGCGACTGCGTTATAGCCGAAAAAGCGATTCACCCGTTCGACGATTTCCGGCAGGACATGCTGCATCATCGGAGCGAAGCCGCTGGCGACAATCAAATTGAGTGTCCCGCTGGATTTCTGCCCGACAGGGAAGCGGATGGATTCGGGGGCGGAGACCTCGGCATATTTGCTGCCGACAATATCGTCCCAGCGAGTGACGATGCTGCTCTGGACAAATCCGAAGCGGCGAAAGGCGGCGCGGCCGATATTGGGCACGATATCGGCGATATTGCGCGCGGGCCCGCCGCGCGGGCGCTCTTCCTCCTGCTGATTCTTTCCGGGGCGTTTCGTCATGATGCCCTTCATGGCATAGCGGAGGGATGCTGGTCGATGATTCAATTGATCGAGTCTTCTGGAACGGTTTGCCTTGAGCCTGTCAAAGGGCTTTCCTGCCTTTGAAAGAAAGGGGCTTCGCCACGCCCGGCAGAACGGATCAATGGACAATATCGCTTCGAAACTCCTCGCCCATTATGACCGGCACGCCCGCAGCCTTCCCTGGCGCGCCATGCCGGGAAGCAATGCCCCTGATGCCTATAGGGTATGGCTGTCCGAAATCATGCTGCAACAGACGACCGTGGCGGCGGTGAAGCCCTATTTCGAGAAATTCACGGCGCGCTGGCCTGATGTCATGGCGCTTGCCGGTGCGGATGAGGGCGAGTTGATGGCCGCCTGGGCGGGCCTTGGCTATTATGCCCGCGCCCGCAACCTGCTGGCCTGCGCGCGGAAGGTAGCTGCGGATCATGAGGGGCGCTTCCCGGACAGCGAGGCGGAATTGCTCAAATTGCCGGGGGTGGGGGCCTATACCGCCGCCGCCATCGCCGCGATTGCCTTTGGCGAGCGCGCCGTCGTCGTGGACGCCAATGTGGAGCGGGTGGTGGCGAGGACTTTCGCCATTGGCACGCCCCTGCCCCAGGGCCGGGCGGAGATTCGCGCCGCGGCCGATCAGATCACGCCAGATGTCCGGGCAGGGGATTTCGCTCAAGCGATGATGGATCTGGGCGCCACCATCTGCACGGCCCGCAATCCTCTCTGTTCCCTCTGTCCTCTTACGGAGGATTGCCGGGGGAAGACGGATCCCGCCGCCTATCCGGTCAAGCCGGTGAAGAAGGCGCGGCCTGCCAGGCAAGGATATGTCTGGTGGCTGCAGGACGGGGATCATGTCTGGCTGGTGCGGCGGCCCGGCAAGGGATTGCTGGGCGGCATGCGGGCGCTGCCCACCTCCAACTGGGTAACGTCGGAACCCCATTATCTGCCGCCTGTTGCTGGGGATTGGACTAGGCTCAATGCCTCCGTTTCCCATGTCTTCACCCATTTTTCCCTGACAATTCAAATAGAATGGCTGCAGGCGGAAAGGGATTGCATGACGGGCCAAGCTGGGGAATGGTGGCCAATTGAAGGGATTGAGGCGGCAGGGCTGCCGACGCTTTTCGCCAAGGCCGCAAAGGCCATAAGAGAGGAGATGCCTGATGCCGCTCGCTACCCAGCAGATAGTGTTTGACCGCCGCCGGGTTCTAAGGGGCGGGCTGGCGCTCGGTCTTGCGGGAGCGCTGCCAGGGATCGCCGGTGCACAACCGGCCGGAATGCAAGGGCTGCTCCCCTATCCGGCCTCCCTCTCGCTGATCATGAATTATCTGGACCGGAAGAGCTTTCCGGGAGGCGTGGTTTCGATTGGCCGGGGCGCTGATGAAGCCGAATATGTGACCGCCGGAACGCTCGCTTTCGACAGCACCGCAGAGACGGATGAAAACACGCTCTGGCGTATTTACTCCATGACCAAGCCGGTCACCGGGATGGCGGCGATGATCCTGATCGACGAAGGCAAGCTGAAGCTGGACCAGCCCGTCGCCGACTTCATCCCGGCCTTTGCCAAGGCGCGGGTACTGGCCGATCCGGCCAAGGGGCTGGAGTCGCAGCCAGCGAAGAACGTCATGACGATCCGGCATCTGCTGACCCACAGCTCCGGGCTTGGCTATCATTTCTCCGTCCCCGATGCGCTCAAGGCGGAATATCTTCGGCTGGGCCTCATTCCAGCGCAAATAACCCGGCAAGATTTTGGCGATGACCTTATCCTCGCACCGCCGGTGCCGCCAGCGCCGAGCCTTGAGGCGTTTGCCGACCGGCTGGCGACCGTGCCGCTGGTGGCAGAGCCTGGCACCAAATGGATTTATTCGGTAAGCCTCGACCTTCTGGGCCGGATCATAGAGCTGGCAAGCGGCATGGCCCTGGACGACTTCCTTGCAAAACGGATGTTCGAGCCGCTGGACATGACCAGCACCTTCTTCCGCGTCCCGCAGGCGCGGAAAGCCGAACTTGCCACCAATTACGCAATGATCGGGACCGAGCTGAAGCCGGTCGATCAGGGCGCCGACTCCATCTATCTGGACGCACCCGCCTTTCCCTTTGGCGGGGCCGGCCTTGTATCCACCGCCCGGGATTATGACCGCTTCCTCGCCATGCTGGTGGGGCGGGGGGCGCTCGGCAAAACACAGATCATGTCGCCTCAGGCCGCCACTCTGGGCATGTCCAATCTGCTGCCGGAGGGAGTCGGCCTTGACCAGGAAATGGGTCCCGGCTGGGGCTTTGGCGCGGGCGGGCGTGTCGGATTGAACGGTGCTTTCAAGGGCTTCTTTGGCTGGGCCGGCGCGGCTGGCACCGTCGCCTGGGCGGACACAATCCGGAAGGTGCGGGGCGGGGGTTATGCCAATTTCATTGCGCCCGAAAACCGGAAGTTTCAGGAAGCAGTGCCGTTGGCCGTGTACAAGGATCTCAAATGACAGGAACACCGGTCCCAGGCTTTGTGGGCGGCGTGCTGGACCGGGCGGACCAGATCCGGACCAATCCTGAAAAGCTCGCGGTATCCTTCGCCGATCCGCGCGCCCGGCTGCTGGTACTGGATGGGCTGGACCCCATTTTGGGCGAGGAGGGCGGTCTTTCATGGACCGGCCTTCCCCCGGGGCGCAATGCCAGCGATTTCATCCTCCTTGGCGTCGACGGGGATGGTCCGGCTTTCGTCGAGATCGCTGCCGATATTCCTCACGGCGGAGCCTATGCCCCAAAGGTGTGGGAAATCGCGCCCCTGCTGCAGCCCGAAGCGCTAGCGCTCTATGGCTGTGCGCGCAGTCTCGTCGATTGGCACAAGCGGCACGGTTTCTGCGCCAATTGCGGTGCACGCACAGA
>DATEFI010000307.1:0-5088 GCA_035280705.1 Rhizorhapis sp.
GTCGCCCTGAAAATCTCGACAAATCCGTCGGCGGTGAATTGCGGGTTGCCGTTCCAGCCGACCAGCGACAGCCGGTGCAGAATATAGGGTTCCACCTCATTGGGCATCATGGGGTCAAGGTGATGCGTGGCGATCACCCGCTGGCGAAGCTGCTCCAGGGCTGGCGAAATCCGCAGCGTGTCCCGGAATTCGGGCTGCCCCAGAAGGAATATCTGCAGCAATGCCTGACCGCCGAGCTGGAAATTGGACAGCATCCGCAGTTCTTCAAGCGCGGAGATCGGCAGGTTCTGCGCCTCATCCACGATCAGCAGCGAACGGCGGCCCGACCGCGCCTGCTCATGCAGCCAGATTTCGATACGGCCCAGCAATACCGCCTTGTCCGCGCCATCCGCGGACACCCCAAAGGCCTGTGCCGCAAGCCGCAGGATGTCGTCTCCGTCCACCTGCGTTGAAACGATCTTGGCGGCGGTCAAACGGGCGGAATCGATGGTCGCCATCAAATGCCCGACCAATGTTGTCTTGCCCGCACCAATGTCGCCAGTGATGACGATGAAGCCCTCTCCCTGCGCCAGGCCATAGCCCAAATAGGACATTGCCTTTCGATGGGTGGTGCTTTCAAAATAGAAATGCGGATCGGGGGTGAGCTGGAAAGGCCGTCCCGTCAGTCCGTAAAATTGATCGTACATGCTCACTTCTCCGCGGTCCCAAAATCCCTGATAGTTCAGAATTGGTAACGAAGACCTAATTGCGCCAAGGCGGAAATGGTGCTTTCGACCCCGTCGGCATCCACGCTGTCGACGCCAAGCGCAGCCGTGCCGCGCAGCCGGTCCGTGAAATTGCGGTAATAGCCTGCATAGGCGCCCATATTGTAGACATCGATCGTGCCCAGCACGGCGCTGTCGAAATAATTGGCGTAGAGCTGGACATCGACGCCGGACTTTTCGTCCAGGCGGCGGGCGGCGAACAGATGGGCGGAGTAATTCTCGTCCAGCTTGCCGTTTACGCCAGCGAAGATGCCGGTATCAGGTGCAATGAACTTGCGCCGCGAATAGCCGAGCGCCACGCCATAATCCCACCTGCCCGACCGGCTGCTGAGCTGCGCCGCGATCCCGCGATGACGGAAATTGGCCGCGCTGATCGCCTGAAGCACGTCGTTGAAGCACACCCCGCCCCCCTGCGTCCCGAAAGCGCAGCCGGCAAAGTCGCCGCTGAACGGATTGCTGGCAATGGTGAAGCTGGTCGGCAGACTCGCCAGATTGTCATTGATCTGCCGCCCGAAGCTGCTGATCCCGTCATAGACTGCAACCTGCAGGCTGGTGCGCCCATTGGGCTGATAGCTGAACATGCCGGTATAGGTCATCGAGCCATAGCGCCGGCCGACATGCACCTCCAGCGAGGTCCTCCGGCTCGGCCGCCACATCACCCCGGCGTCCCAGATGAGGCCGTCCTGATCGTAGGTCAGTTCGCGCGGGGCGCTTTTGTCGGTGACGAAGCGGCCCTTGCCGTCCACCGCCGGATCGCCGCCCGCATCGAGCAGAACGTCCCGCTGGCTGATCTCGATATCCTCATAGCCAATGCCACCCACCAGCGCGACATGGCCGGAAACGGGCACGGTTACATCCGCGCGGACATGCTTGCCCTCATAGCGCTGGTCGAGCTGGCCGGCGTCTTCACGGTCATAGCCTGCACCCACGGACCAGCCGAACGGCCGCTCGCCCGGCTGCATGCCGACCGCAACCTGCGCGTTGTGATAGACGCTATCGTCATAACCACCCAAGGTCTGAACCCCGGCTGGCGTCGTGACGTCAGTATCGCTGTCGACCCGCGAATATCCAAGGCGATAGGCAGCGTTGACGCTGAGTTCGCCGACATGCGTGGCGAGCGTTGGCCCTGCATAGGCGGAATAGATCTCACTTATATTGTCGCCGATCAGCGTGCCATTGGCCCCGCCCAGCCCATCGGTTCGCGTCCTTGTGGCAATCGCGCCGCCCTCAAGACTGAGCGCATCGCCGATGATATTCACACGGCCCCGGGCCAGGCCGCTCACCACATCCTCGTCGCCCTGATCATTGTTCCAGGAGAAGTGGTGCTCATAGCGCAGGTTGACCTGCCCCTCGGCCCGCCGGGTCTGGACACTCGCATCGACGCCAACGGCAACGGAGCTGTAGGTCAGCACATCGTCGCTACCGCCCTTCAGGTCAGCAATGAAGACCTGATCCAGCTCCAGATAGGGCGACACGTCGCTACGCTTTGCCGCTGAGGCAGGTGTAGCGAGGCCAGCGACCAGAAGCAGCGCCGCTGCTGCGGCTGTCACATGAGGGAATGCAGGTCTCATTTGCCGCCCTGCCCGTAATAGCTCCCGAAGCGGCGACCGCCGGGCGAGAATTTCACCCCGTTCAGGAGCAGCTGAATATTGTCGCAAGCGGCCAACAGGCCCACGGCATCGCGCAACGCCGTCTCGGTCGTCTCATCCGCCCGCACCACAAGCACCGTCTGCCCCACATGCCCGGCAAGCACTGCCGCCGGGGAGGCGGCAAGAATAGGCGGGGAGTCGAAGATCAGGATGCGATTGGGATAGGGCGCCGTCAGTGCATTGAACACCGCTGCGGTACGCGACGAGGCCAGATATTCGGTATCGGCATTGCTTTGCCGTCCAGCGGGCAGCACGAAAAGACCAGGAACGTCCGTTCGGATGACGCAATCCTCGACGTCCACAGCGTGGTCGGCGAGCGCATCCATAAGACCCGGACCACCTGCAATCCCAAGCGTGGAAAGGATGCTGGGCTTGGCGAAATCGGCGTCGATTAGCAGAACCTCGACGTCCTTTTCGGCCGCCATGGAAAGCGCCAGATTGACGGCGCAGAACGTCTTGCCTTCGCCCGGATGCGCCGAGCAGATCAGAATCCGCTCCGCATGGGGCATCTTTTCGCCCTGCCTGCCTCCGGTGGCTGTCAGCAGAAGCTGACGCTTGATGATCCGGAATTCCTCGGAAAGCCCGCTGATGGGACCATCGGGGACGACAAAACCGGCTTGGCGCAGGGCAGTCCGGTCGACAGGTTGCACCGGCTTTTCGTCAGCATGGGAACGGAAGGCGTAATCCACGGCCTTGGCGGCGATTGCCGAGGGCGTTGGCGCTACTGGAGCGCCTTTACTGCGGAGAGCTTCTGCAAAATCATAAATTTCGGCAGCGCGTTCCAGCAGCGATCCAGTGGGCTTGGCCGGGCGATCCTGGTTCATCTCTTCCCCCTTTCAGGCCACCAGGCCGCGCTGAATGAACTCCACCGCAACCAGCAGAAGGCAGACCGCGACCAGCGCGCCGCTTGCCCCAGCAAAAAGGCGCAGCTTTTTAACGCGCAGCTCGCGCTGGGCCGCCGTCAGGGTCTCGGTCACAGCGCCGACCACGGGGAGACCAGTCAGCCCCTCGAGCCGCGCTGCCGTGGAATAGGTCGTGCGCAATTGTCCCTTGGCGAATGCCGCTCCGGCGCCACCGCCCACCCCGGCGACCAGCACGGCCAGCAACAACAGCGGGCGGTTGGGCGCCGCAGGGGTCCTGGGGCTGCTCGGCGGATCGATTACGCGAAACTGGATGGCATCGGTCTTTGCCGTGGCGTCCCCGCGCAGACGGATGTCCTCGCGGTCCGCGAGCATCTTGTCATATTGCGCCTTCAGCACGTCATAATTGCGGCTGAGCTGCGCCTGCTCGGCGGCTACACCCGGCTCGCTGGCCTGCTTTTCCGCCAGCCGCTGCACGTCGCCGGTCAGTTGCGCCTTGCGCGCGGCAAGCGCCGATACGGCTGCCTGCTTCTCCGCCTGCATGCTGCGGATGGAAATATAGGCGGGATTGGGCGTCCCGCCTCCTCCGCTGCTACCCGATCCCATGGACTTGAGGTTCGCGAGCTGGCGCTTCAGAGCAATCACATCGGGATGATTGTCCGTCCAGCCGCGCGCCCGCGCCGACGCCAGCTCCGCCTGGGTCGCGCTATAGGCACTTCCACCGCCACCGGCGCCCGGCGTGGCGATCGTCGCCGGAGTGGACGCGAGTTGTCCGTTCATCGCCGCCAGGGCGCTCTGCGCAGCTACAAGCCGCGATTCGATCTGATTGAGTTCCTGCCGGGCCGCGTCCATGCGTTCGCTGATCGAGCCCGTGCCGGGAAGCAGGCCCAGATATTGCTGCTCGAACTCCATGCGTTTCTGTTCGGCTTCCTGGAGCTGCAGTCCGCGTTCAGCCAATTCATTGTCCAGAAATTTGAGCGTCTGGCTGGTCTCTGCCCGATCGTCCGCGAGATTCTCCTCCACGAAGATATCGATCAGCTTCTGGACCACCGCCGTCGCCATCTTCGCATTGGCGGCGTCGGACATGCCGCTGTCCGCCGATGTGGCGGTGATTTCGAACAGATTATCTTGCTGCGCCACGACCTTGATATTCGTCCGCAGCATTTCGACCTTGCCCGCCATGTCACGGGGACTCGCCACGCTGAGGCTGAGGTCGGTGCCCCGCACCACCTTTTGCAGGTTGACAGTGGACGTCAGCGTCTGGCGGACGCGGTCGACCTCCTTCTGCTGCTCGATCGGCGTGATGCCCATCTTGCCGGGCAGTATTGATTGCATCTGCACAAAGATGCGCGCACGCGATTCATAGCTGTTGGGGATTAGCGCCACGGCAAGCCAGCCGGACGCACAGATCGCCCAGGCAACGCCAAGCGCCAGCCAGCGGCGGTTCCATACGCTATGCGCGGCAATCAGGATTTCATCATAAATATCATTCATAACTTACTGAAAATCCCGCCCCGTGGACCAGCAAAGCATTCCCTAAAACATGCTCTCCGGAATGATGATGACGTCGCCCGGCTCCAGCCGGACGTTTGCCCTGCTCTCGCCCTTTTTGAGCAGGTCGCTGATGCGCAGCGCATATTCCGCCTGCTTTCCGCTTCCCCTGTCGAAGCGCACCAGCCGTGCCTTGTTACCGGCGGCGAACTCAGACAGGCCGCCCACCGAAATCATGGCGTCAAGCAGCGTCATATTGGCGCGATACGGGATGGAGGCAGGCTTTTCCGTCGCTCCGACGATCCGGACCTGCTGGGAAAAAGT
>DATEFI010000308.1:0-2887 GCA_035280705.1 Rhizorhapis sp.
AATGGGGTCATGATCGGGCCTTATTGGCGATTTTCTTTCAATTTCACAACAAGGCTCTCATCCTCCATTCAATTCGGATGTGGAACTAACGGCTTTGCAGGACCGTTGCCTGCACGTCCCTCCAAAAGAGGGAACGCTGAAAAAGGAGCATAGAATGCTTATTCGTCACAAGATCTTAGGTGCGGCGGCCCTCGGCGCGATAGTGCTGACTGCTGCCTGCACCACCAATCCGGAGACCGGCAACAAGCGCATTTCCCGTGCCGCTATCGGCGGCGTGGCTGGCGCTGTCGGCGGTTATTTCCTGGGCGATCTGATTGGCGGCAAACGGGATCGCACCGAAAAGATCGTGGGCGCCGGCATTGGCGCCGTCGCTGGCGCTGGCATCGGCGCTTATATGGACGCGCAGGAAAAGAAATTGCGCGAGGAAACGGCGGGCACCGGCGTGGACGTGATCCGTGAAGGCGATAATCTGATGCTGCGCATGCCGTCAGGCATCACCTTTGCCTATGACCGTGCGGAGGTTCAGCCGCAGTTCCAGCCAGTTCTGAACGATGTGGCGAAGGTGCTGAAGGACTATCCCAGCACCTATATCGACGTATATGGCCACACGGACAGCGACGGATCAGACAGCTATAATCAAGGGCTTAGCGAGCGGCGTGCGCAATCGGTGGCAAATTATCTGAGCCTGCAGGGTGTCCAGTCGGCCCGCATGGCGACGCGTGGCTTTGGTGAGGTCCAGCCGATCGCCAGCAACGCGACAGCCGATGGGAAGGCCCAGAACCGCCGTGTCGAGATAAAGATCGTGCCAGTGACGCAGGGCGACGTTGCGGCATCCTGAACCGCCTTTCTCCCTCCCCTTCGGCGGGGAGGGGGGAACCCTTTCAGGGCTATAGGGCAATGGGCGGGGCTATAAGCCGAAGCTTACCTTCATACCGTCAATCACGAACTGGGTCGCAAGCGCCGCAAGCAGGACGCCCAGCAGCCGGGTGATCACTGCTTCGATCTTCTGTCCCAGGACACGCATCAGCGGTCCGGCTGCGAGGAGGGATAAAAGCATCAGGAGCAGCACGCAGGCCATGGCGGCCAGCACCACCAATGTTTCCTGAATGCCTTCGCTGCGCGCCATCATCAGCATCACGCTGGCGATGGAGCCCGGACCTGCAATCATCGGCATCGCCATGGGAAAAATGGAGACATCCTCGACCTCGGGCGTGTCGATGATCTTCTGGGCGCGATCTTCCCTTCGCCGGGTGCGTTTCTCGAATACCATATCGAGGGCGATCAGGAACAGCATGATGCCGCCTGCGATCCGGAAGCTGTTGAGACTGATCCCCAGCGTGCGGAGCAGGTCTTCGCCAATGAGGGCGAAGGCGAGCAAAATGATCGTCGCGATGCTCACCGCCCGCAAGGCCATTGCCCGGCGCTGAACCGGTGACGCACCGCTCGTCAGGCTGGCATAAATGGGCGCGCAGCCCGGCGGATCGATCACCACGAAGAAGGTGACGAAGGCAGAGATGAAGAGTTCAAGCAGCTTGATTTCTCCTCATCCGAAGCGGGCGGTATTGGAAAAAGGGCGAGAAAATTGGCCATCGGCCCAGCCTTCGCAGGGGCGGCGGAACTTTACCCTTCCAGATCCCTTCACACCCCTTCAGGCGCTGGCAGCCCGGCGCGCTGCGAGGCGGCGACCAATGTGTTGCGCAAGAGGACGGCAATCGTCATCGGGCCCACGCCGCCAGGCACGGGAGTGATGGCGCGAACATGGCTTAGCGCCTCGGATGTGGCGACATCGCCTACAAGGCTGGTCTTGCCTTCTTCCGGGTCTGTAACGCGATTGATGCCGACGTCGATGACAACCGCGTCGGGCTTGATCCAGTCGCCTTTGATCATCTCCGGCCGGCCCACCGCCGCCACCACGATGTCGGCGCGGTGGACCACCGAAGCGAGGTCGCGGGTGCGGCTGTGCGCCAGGGTGACCGTGCAGTTTTCCTTGAGCAGGAGCTGGGCCATAGGCTTTCCGACAATATTGGAGCGGCCGACCACCACAGCCTCCAGACCATCAAGGTCGCCAAGCTCGTCCTTCAGCAGCATCAGGCAGCCGAGCGGCGTGCAGGGGACGAGCGCCTCTTCACCGATGGCCAGCTTCCCGGCATTGACGACATGGAAGCCGTCCACATCCTTGGCCGGATCGATGGCCGCAATGACGGCCTTGTCGTCGATATGTCCCGGCAAGGGCAATTGCACCAATATCCCATCGACGCGATCGTCGCCGTTCAGCTCGTCCACCAGCTCGAGCAGCTCGTCCTGGCTGATCGTGGCGGGGCGCTTGAATTCGAAGCTTTCCATCCCCGCGGCTGCGGTCGCCTTGCCCTTGTTGCGGACATAGACGCTGCTCGCTGGATCTTCACCGACCAGGACCACGGCAAGGCCGGGCTTGCGGCCCGTTTGCCTCGCGAAGCTTTCCACGCCAGTTGCAACCTTTTCCCGCAAGCGTGCGGCAAAAGCCTTTCCGTCAATGATGCGTCCCACTTTCATGTTCCACCTATGAAATGCTGGAGCCTGGCTATAAGCGGATCGCTTTCGACCGCGATGCGCACCCGCTTTAACCGCGATGTGTCGCCTGTTTCCAGCGAAATCGCCGACGCCGGGACGTTCAACTCTTTTGCAAGCAGCTTGAGGAGCGCGGCATTGGCCTTTCCTTTCTCGGGAACCGCGCGGACGTTGGCGCTTAGCCAAGCGGCGCCCTGTGCGTCTTGCCAGATGCCGCCCATTCCATCCCTTGAGGAACGTGGCGTCAACCGGATCGACAGAATCAGGTCCGCGCCATCATACCGCCAGGGGACGGACAAGACTCAAGCCACGGAATAGTAGATTTGCGGCAATATGACCT
>DATEFI010000309.1:0-4302 GCA_035280705.1 Rhizorhapis sp.
CGATCAATATCCCGGTTTCCACGCTTTGCAATCCGCGCTATGCCGCGCCTGACCATTTAACCGGGGCCCCGTAGCTCAGCTGGATAGAGCATTCGCCTTCTAAGCGAATGGTCGCAGGTTCGAATCCTGCCGGGGTCGCCACTTTGCCCGGCTTGTCAGTCAAGCCGAAAGCAACCGCTCCGCCAGCGCCACATGCCAGTTCATCCCCGTGGCAAGCACATCATCATTGAAGTCATATCGCGGATGATGCAGCGACGCGCCCTTGCCCTCCTGTCCCTGGCCCAGCCAGGAATAGGCGCCTTTCCGCGCCTGAAGCATGAACGCGAAATCTTCAGAGGTGAGCGCAGGCGCGGGCGCGACATGGGCGTGGCTGCAGACGCAGGCTGCCGCCGCGAGCGCCTTTTCAGCGGCATCGGGATCGTTGATCGTCGCGGGATAGGAGCGGTCATAGATGACTTTGGCCCGGGTGCCGCTGGCAAGCGCAACCCCTTCCGCCACCTGCCGCAAAGCCGCCTCTATGCCGTCCTGCACCACGGAGTCGAAGCTGCGCACCGTGCCGCTGACGGACACACAGGGCGGCAGCACATTATGAGCATGGCCGCCATGGATCTGCGTAATCGACAGCACCGCAAGGTCCGTGGGCGCAATGCGGCGGGAAACGATGGTGTTGAGCTGGCCCACCAGATCGCTCGCCGCAAGGATGGCGTCGGGCGTGTGATGCGGCAGTGCGGCGTGTCCGCCCTTCCCTTCCAGCACGATCTCGAACCTGTCCGCCGCCGCCATGATGGGGCCGGGCCGCGTCGCGGCGGTGCCTGCGGGAAGGTCAGGCCAGTTGTGAAGCGCGTAGACCTCGTCGGCCGGAAAGCGGTCGAACAGTCCCGCCTCGATCATTGCCCGGGCACCGCCCTGCCCCTCTTCGGCGGGTTGAAATATGAAATAGACGGTGCCGTCAAACCGCTTCGTCCGGGCCAGATGCTGTGCCGCTCCCAGCAGCATCGCTACATGGCCGTCATGCCCGCAGCCATGGAAGATACCGGGCGTGCAGCTCGCATAGGACAGGCCCGTCTCCTCCTGGATCGGCAGCGCGTCCATATCGGCCCGCAGGCCAATGGACCGGTCCGAACTCCCCGCCTTCAGCACACCGACAAGGCCCGTTCCGCCTATGCCGGTGAAAACGTCCATTCCCTCGATATCCCGCAGCGCTGCCGCAATCCGGGCGGCGGTGCGGTGTTCTTCAAATCCAAGCTCCGGATGCGCATGCAGGTCGTGGCGGAACGCCACCAGCGGCGCGATCAGGTCATCGAATATGGGTTCAGTGATGGACATACCGAAAGCTTAGCTTTTCTGCTGGCCGCCGAACAGTCCTTTGGACTGCCGCCGCCATTTTAAGGCCCAGCTACCGGCGGCGAAAGCATGCCGAGCCAGGCGACAAGAGCGAGGATCAGCACCGCAGAACTTGTCTCCGCCAGCAAACTGCACCGCAATGCTCCAGCGGCAGCCGGAATGTCTCTCCGGCGGATGGCGAGTTCCGCCCCAGGGGTTAGCCGAAAGCGGTTCAAGGCTGCCAGCATAAGCATCGCCAAAAACAGGACAAGCTTGGCGGCAAACAGCTGACCGTAGGGGCCAGAGACCATTTGGCCGATATTGGAAATTCCGATTAGAAACCAGCTGTTCACCAGCCCCGTTACTACCAATATGACAACCGCCCAGCTTCCCACCGGCGAAAAATCCTCCAATGCGCGGCGGGCGAGTTCCGCATGGGCGAGGTCCATGCCACGTCTGAAGACCAGCATGCTAAGCGCCCATAATGCGCCCACCCAAATGCCGGCGGCGAACAGATGGCCGATATCCGCGATCAACTGGAGCCAACCGGCCGCCCCCTCACCTGCAGCGCCATGTCCGGTCCAGGCCAATGTGCCAAGCGCAATGGCCCCGGCTGCGCCAGTGCCCGTCAACGCCTGAAGAGGCCGCCGCCAGAACAGCAAGGGCAGAAGGAAGGCGATAGCCAGCACCGCGATCCGTACTTTCCAGGCAGCGCCCGCGCTGGTTCCGGAAAGAAGCAGCGCCAGTGCCTCGGCGTCAACCTCCGCCAGCGGGCGGCCCGTCATGGAGGCCGCGAGCAAAAGCAGGGCAACGGCCGAAAGAAAAATCCCCAGCCCTGCCAGCATGGTGATGCCAGAACGGAGTTCTAGTATCGAAGGATTGGAGCGTTCCGGCCCGCGAAGGCCGTAAAGGCCGAACATGGATAATCCGAACAGCAGCATCAGATCCAAATAGAGCAGGAATCTAATGCCGACGCTGGCCGGATCGTCCATGCGTCAACGCACCTTGAAAGCGTGCGTGCCTGTGATCCGATGCGTATCGCCCGCCACTGCGTGCCAATTCACGCGATAATCACCGCGAGGAAGGGGCTTTGCCAGAAGGAGGAGGAGAGTCTTGCCGTCCTTCGAAACACTGCTCTTGGCGCCCATCTTCATTTGGCCGTGATTGGGCATCCCCGGCATTCCCGTCATCACCACGTCAGCGCCCGAGAAGGCGGGAACCAGCTTTTCACTGAACTGCAGCTCAATGCTCCTGGTCGATTTCACGGTCGCATTTGCCGCGGGCGTGGCGTTGACCAGCTTGGGATGAGCAAAGGCCGGAGCGGAAACCAGCATCCCTGCAGCTGCCGCAAAACTCACGATCTTCTTCATTTGGAACCTTCGCGAAAACGGGTTGTGAAGCGCCTGTTGGTGGCATGGAGCGGATGAACCTGCTCTTTACCCCTCAACGCGGAGCGTTTCAAACCAGCAAAGCGCCCACCCCCGTCTACCGCCTTTCTTTTGCAAGTTCAGTATCTAAGCCCTTGCCCGCAAAGCGGCGAAATTGTAGCACCGCATTGGTCGCTAGATAAAGAAATATGAGGACTCCGTAAGGGCGGAGGTCCGCAGCGATGGGGGGACATTTGTGCGATTGCGCCTGATTTTTCCAGCCTTGCTGGCTGCCGCCGCCTTTAGCAGCGGGACGCTGCCAGCGCAGGAATTAAGGCCCAGCCTGGCGGACAGCTTTCGCCTGGGCAGCGGCGGAGGCGCGCTGTGCCAGGCACAAAGCCGCGCCACCGACCCGGCGGTCCAGGGCATGTTCGACCGGGCCTGGACGCTGGTCTGCCGCGACGCGGCCCAGCCGGTCGGGCAGCTTTACGCCCTGCGGGATGGCGGCGGCGAGCTGGAGGCGCGATTGGCCGCCGCCCGGCGCCCGGACCTAAGTTGCGGCGCGCCGGCGAATGTACAGATCGCGGATGTTGGCACGGTCACCTCCCGCCAATGCCAGTCGACTGCGGCAAGACTCGGCTATGTGATCCATCAATATCATGCAGGCAAGGTGACCTATGTCGCTCAGGGCCTTGCCAGCTATGACAGCGCCCTGCAACTGGCGCTCCGCACCATCGTGGCGGACAAGCCTGTCGATGGACAGATCGCCATCGCCATCAGTGGAACCGACGATCCGGCGGCTTTTGCCCGTCTTCAGGCGGGAACATTGGACCCGCAGACATCGCTGGCGGAAGGCTATCGCCGCAACAATAGCGGCAATTATGCCGAAGCCGCCGAATTTTTCGACAGCTTGCAGGAGCAATTTGACGAGAGTGACGCCGCGAAGCTCTCGCCCGCCGAACGGGAAGCGCGCCAGCATGAATATCTCGTCAACCGGGCGCTTCAGCTTTCCAACCTGAGCGAATTCGACCAGGCCGATGCGCTCTTTGCCCAGGCGGCGAAGATCGCCACGCGGGACCGGGTCCAGCTTCGCCTGCGCCGCAATTTCCAGGCGATGCACAAGCTTAACCAGCGCGAATATGGCGAAGCCGCGGCTATTCTGGACCGCTCGGTTCTGCCCGCAGGCGTTAATCGGCTGGCCTCGAGCGATACAATCGAACTCAGTCCGCAACTCGCCGCGGAAATCAACAGCGGCGCCACCGGTTCGGCGGCGCTGGGCGTCTCCCAGGACACGCGCCTTACCCCGAATGAACGGGCGGCGATCATCGAAGCCCAGGCAAGCCAGCTCAGGGGCACATTGCTGCGCCTGAAGGGCCAGCCGCGCGAGGCGCGGGCCATGCTGGAGAAGGCACTTTCGGACGCCATGGCCATTCGCGGAGGGCGAGTGACTTCGATCACGCGCCTTCGCGCGCAATTGCTGGCGGAGATGGCGCTCACTCATGAAGCGGAGGGCAATGCCGGAGGGGCCGAGAAAATGCTCCGGGAAGCATTGAAGCGGCTCTCGACGCAATAGCCTGAAACCGCAGCCATGAACGGGGCGCGGGCGCGCCTG
>DATEFI010000310.1:0-2509 GCA_035280705.1 Rhizorhapis sp.
CCCAACCCCTCCCCTGAAGGGGAGGGGCCTATGGCCACTCCCAACCCAAACCGCCCTCACCTCCGTCCCGGCACAGCCTCCAGAAACGCGTCCAGGGATGCAGCACGCACGCCGCGCTTCGCCATATGATCCAGAACCACATCCCACCAGCGGTAGAAGGCGCGCAGATCCGCCTCGTCGCGGACATAGGGGGTGTGGCCCGGCTCGAGCGAAGGCGAGTGGAAGGAGAGGTTCAATATCCGCGCGCCATCGTCCAGCATCCGGTCGATGGCTTCGACGGCATCGTTCGCCGGGATCCCCTCCGGCGTCAGCGCAACGCGCGTCAGCATGCCGAGCTTCGAAAGCGCTCCAGGCAGCGGCCCGATCTGCCGCGCCAGCTTGTACAGCGGCCGCCCGCAGGAACGGAGGTGGCCGGTGAATGTGGCCGATAGCGGCAGTTCCACCAGCTTGCGCCCCGGCCCCGCCCAATAGGGACTGAGGGGGAGATGATAGAAATCCGGCCCCATCTGCTCGCGATAATCGAAAAGCGGCCGGACCGAGCTGTCGAGCAGAAAGCCCTCCTCCTCCAGCAGCCGGGCGCTGTTCGGGCCAACGCCATAGCGGCCCGCGCGGAAGCTGATGGGTTTCCTGCCGGTTTCCTGGACGATACGGTCCCGCAGCGCCCTTATCTTCGCGCGCTCAAGCGTTTCGGGAAGCGTGCCCACATAGCTGTTGGCGAGCGTCACCTCCTCCTCATGCGGGGGATTGACCCAGGGATGCAGTTGAGCGCCGACGTCGCAAAGCCCTCCATCCAGCCATCCCTTCAAAAGTTCCACGGCGGCGGGGCTTTCCAGGATCGGGTAATCCACCAGATGCAGCGGCCTGATGCCCGCCCGGTTGAGGAAAGCCTGCCCTTCTGCCAGCCCCTTCAGGCTGTTCACGCTGTGGCCGGTGCGGGAAAAGGGCTTGAGCCAGTCAAACTCCTCCTCGGTATCGATGAACAGGGTGAAGCGCGTGCCGAATTCCGGCGCCAGCTCGATCAGGTCGTCAGCAGCGGGATGGCGGCTGAAAGCGCCCTCTTCCGCCGCCAAGCGGACCTGTATCTGTGAAGCGCTCATTCCCTGTCCGTTACCCGACCGAATCATTTAGGGCGGCAAGATGCGGAAGGCGATCGAACATTTGGTTAAGCGGGCAGAGGAAAGCTCACTTGGCGCCGGTGCCGCTTTCGTCCGCTTCGACCATGGCGGGCAGGACCAGCCTGAAGCGATCATCCTCGATATGGAAATTGCCGTTGCCGCTGCGGGCGAGATTGCGGACAAGCCTTAGCGAAAATCCTATGCCCAGAAGCGGTGCGTCGGGCCACTCGCCGTCAGGACCATAGCCCGGATCGAACAGCTCGGCCTCTTCCATGCCGCGCAGCGCCGCAGGGCGGTCTATCTCAAAGACAATCGCGTGGAAGGGACGGCCCGAGCCATACCAGCAATGCCCGTGGATCTGCTCGCCCGGTTCGGCCACTGAAAGGACCGTACGCAACAGATGCTGGAACATGCGCTCCGCCTGCACCCGGTCGAGCCTGAGGCAGGGCAAGTCCTCATCGGCCACTATGTCGAGCCTGCCCGCAGCACCATGGCCGCTGAAGCGCGCGGCGAGGCCAAGCACCAGTTCGGCCGGATCGACGGCGATGGGCCGGCCTTCCAGATCGCCCCGTTCCACCCTGGTCGCCATGTCCAGATCGTCGAAAGTGCCGAGCAACTGCTTGGCATCGCCCACAATGTCCTGGGCCAAGGCGCGATATTGTGCGCTCACCGGGCCGAAAAGCTGGTGATCGATGATCTCCGCGAAACCCAAAATGGCATTGAGCGGCGTCCGAAGCTCGTGAATCAGTTCGCGGAGCGACTCGCCCGGCATGGTTGAGCCATAGAGACCTTCGGGCAGCGCCCCTGTCGCGGTCACCTCATGCAGATGCGGCCGGCGGGCATTGCCCCTGTAGCCCAGGAACCGCCCGGTCTGCTGATGAAAATAGGGAATGGCCGACATGCGCCACTCCCCGGCAAGCCGGCCTGCCTCAACGGTGAAACGCGCATTGCGGAAGGCGGTGCGGTGCCTGAAGGCGCCGGCGACATGTCCGTCGGGACCGGCATTGGCAAAGGGCGGCGGCTGGGAGATGGACATGCCGATCAGCTGCCCGCGCGGCGCTCCCTTCACCCAATGGATGATGCCGTCGACATCGGTTTCAAAGCTGAACTCCCGGACGTCCGGGTCGGACTGAGGCGCGGCTTTGACGGGTTCCGCTTCAGGCTTTCCTTCGGGGGCAGCCGTTCCGTGCCGGGCGCTCGTGAAACGCTCGATGCGGTCGACGAGCTTGCGAATCTGGCTTTCATCCGCCTCCACTGGCGGTTCATTGGCCGGTTCTTCCGCAGCCTCTTCAGCTTGCGGCACCGGGCTGGTCAGCACCAGATCGTGCGACCCAAAGCTCGCCAGCGCCCGTTTCGCGAGCGGCCCCATGTCATTCCGGTGCCGGAGGACTCCC
>DATEFI010000311.1:0-4409 GCA_035280705.1 Rhizorhapis sp.
CGAGAACGGATTGATCGGCACCGGCGCGGCGCCGCAGGAAGGCATGGCGCATCCGACCCTGACCGATGCCGGCGGACGTCCGGTCACGGCCCTGCCCGGCGCGTCCACGTTCGACAGTGCGATGTCGTTCGGGCTCATTCGTGGCGGACATGTCGACCTCACGGTGCTCGGTGGTCTGCAGGTGGATCAGCGGGGCTGCCTCGCCAACTGGACGATTCCAGGGAAGCTGGTGCCCGGCATGGGCGGCGCCATGGATCTCATCACGGGCGCGAAGCGGGTAATCGTTGCCATGCAGCATGCGGCCAAGGGCGTTCCCAAGATTGTACGCAACTGTACCTTGCCGCTCACGTCCATACGTCCGGTGGATCTGGTGGTTACCGAACTGGCGGTGATCGGTTTCCGCGAGGGTCACGCGGTCTTGCTCGAAAGAGCCCCGGGCGTGCCGGTGTCGCAGATCATCGAGAATACGCAAGCAGATATCGCGGTGCCCCAGGATGTTTCGGAGATGATGTTATGAACCATGCAGAACAACAGGCAATTCCAGAAATGGGGCTTCCCGTGCTTCCCGCCGTCAAGGCGAAGCTGTTGGAGGGCAAAAAAGGTCTGATTGTAGGCATCGCCAATGAGCACTCCATCGCATGGGGTTGCGCCAAGGCATTCCGCGCATTGGGGGCGGATATCGCCGTTACCTATTTGAACGACAAGGCGCGGAAATATGTGGAGCCGCTGGCCCGGGCGATAGAGGCGCCGCTTCTGATGCCGCTGGATGTCAATGTCCCGGGCCAGATGGAAGCTGCTTTTGCGACCATTGCCGATCATTGGGACCATCTCGACTTTGTCATTCATTCTATCGCCTTTTCCCCAAAGGAAGCGCTGCAGGGCAGGGTTGTCGATGTGGAACGGGAGGGTTTCCTCAGCACGATGGACGTATCCTGCTGGACATTCATCCGCATGGCCAAACTCGCAGAGCCGCTGATGCGCCGCGGCGGCACGCTGTTCACAATGACCTATTACGGAAGCCAGATGGTCGTTAAGAACTATAACATTATGGGCGTCGCGAAGGCCGCACTGGAAAGCGCGGTTCGTTATCTGGCCGCGGAACTGGGGCCTAAGGGCATCCGGGTTCATGCGATCTCACCAGGTCCCCTGGCGACGCGCGCCGCCTCCGGTATTCCAGAGTTTGACGACTTGCTGGAATTGGCCCGGCTCAAGGCGCCCGCGCGTAGCCTCGTCAGTATTGACGATGTCGGGGCGGCGACAGCTTTCTTGGCACATGATGCGGCGCGCCTGATCACAGGCGAGACACTCTATGTCGATGGCGGCTATCACATCATCGACTGACGCCCTATGGCGGGCACCTGACTACACGCTGGACGCTTACTGACCTCTTGCACACGGGACATGCATGTCAGACGGTCCGGCATAGGGGTGCAAGTCATTGAATTTCCGGGACGATCTGCGACAGCGGGGTCTGCACTAGGTCAAAGTTGAATAAAATCCGTTCATGCGTCGTTAATTTCCACTTTGTATCGTGCCGAGAGCGAGGGCAATTTGTTGGACTCAAACCGATGGTTGGAGACAAAGATATCTGGCTCGCGGCAGAGGGCCTGCTGGTTGCGCATGGCTTGGGCGCCGTTCGCAAATGTGAGGATTTGATCGCTACCATGATTGAGCGGGGCGATAGGGCGGGAGAGGAGAATTGGACCAAAATCCTGACCGCGGTACGGGAACTTCAAGCGCTGGACTGACCGGGCTTTGATAGTTTCCTGTGGATTGTTTCAGTCACGACGCGATATCTCAGGCATCTCCGCGGCGGCAAGCGCAGTATTGCCCGTCTTCTGACATTTGCAGTTGGTCAGCCGCAAATCCCACGTGTACTTCTGTCCAATGTGTTGGAAGCTGGTTCGGATAGTCGCCTATTCAACATGGGGTTGCGCTCATGCTCTCGAACACCGACGTCTGGCTTACGGCGCAGGGCATGGTGATCGCCCAAGGCGATGGGGCCGTTCGGGAATGCGAAAACATCCGTGCGAGAATGATTGGGCGCGGCGATACCGCTGGAACGCAGAATTGGACCAGAATCCTGCTCGCGACCCGTAAGCTTCAGACGCAAGCAGGTAGGCGGAACGCGTCCGCGTTGCACACGGCATCGGTTGCCAGCGCCTGCAAGTAAAGGCTAGCGATCTCAACAATTGAAACCTTGGTTCCGCGAAGCCGGCAATCGCGACCTTGTTCGCGTTTCTCTCAAAATCCAGTAATTAAAGTGCGTTGCTCACGCCAAATGGCGTCCGACGAGGAAGAGAGCCATGTGCTGGGAAGGTGTGAAGCGGATCGAAGATCTGTCCATCGAGACAACTGGACGATTCCTGGGGCGTTCCGGGTAAGACCAAAGGCCAATACAGCTGGCAGCGAAACAGGCCTAAGCATGCTCCTCATATCGCTTGGAGGCGCCATGGGAAATACTATCCAACAAGAACCATTGGCCGATGGGTTTTCTAAGCAGGAAATCACGCGATTCGAGCAATTGGGAGAAGCAGGCCTCGGCGAAGGCCGATCGGCTAGCTTTCGCGCGCGCGCGCGTAACACCCTTAAATTCTTCGATACTTTGCCCGATGCGCGTGAATGGGCAGAGCATTTGCTCTGCCGCGAATTTCCCGAGATTTTCGTGGAAGAAGATGTTCGTGGACTATGGGAGTTGCGGGAGCTTCACACCGCGTCCAGATCATAGCCCTTATCGACAAAACTGCGGTCAAGTTGGACCAAAACCAATCGGCGCTCAGCATTGGGTCAAGCCCCTGTTCTCCGAGGCGCCGACTCTAATGTCTTGAAGGAATAGCGTGCTCGATTCTCATGCCGTCAAATCCCGAAAGCCATGGCAAGGGCTCCGCAGCGTCACGACAGACATAGACCTGCCTGATGCGGAAACCATGATGGCAAAGGCGTTGCGGCTGGCCCGCCGCGAGGCATTTTACGATATGTCTTTTGCGGCGGCGCTGAAAAGACTGTTGCGATCTTACAGGGAAGAAGCAAACCTAAGCACCGTGGGACGGTACGCCGTGTGTTTCGACATCATGCGGTGTCTTACCAATCTGCTGCGCCTTGACGCCGCCGAAGAGAGACATCCCGCTATCCGTTCCCAGCCGATCACGCAACCGGTATTCATTACCGGACTGCCGCGCAGCGCCACAACCTTCCTGCATACTTTGCTGTCGCTGGATCCGCAAAATGCGGTGCCGCGCTGTTGGCATCTGATGTATCCTTACCCGCCGACCCGTTTTTTCCCTCCTGTTCTGTGCAGAATGCAGGTGGAAATGCAATTGCGCCTGTTTCAATGCCTCACACCCGGACTTGCCGCCCTCCATCCCCTCACTGCCAACACGCCCCAGGAATGTACCGACGTCACGGCGCATATCTTCCAGAGCCTGCGGTTTGATACCACCCATCGCGTCCCATCCTATCAAAACTGGCTGGTTTCCCATGGGCACCACAATGCGTTCCGCTTCCATCGACGTTTCCTCCAGCATCTGGGAACACAGGCACGAGGCCGCCACTGGATTCTCAAGTCGCCGGATCACGTTTTCGCTCTGGACGATATTCGCGCGATATATCCCGATGCAAAAATCGTTTTTCTGCACCGCGACCCATTAAGCGTCGTGGCATCGTGCTCGAAACTGACCGAGCTGCTACGGCGCCCCTTTGCCCGCGACGTCGATCGCGCAGAAGTTGGCCAGCAGGTCAGCTTGCGCCTGGTGGAGAGCGCAGCACGCATGGTGAAGGCCACCTTGAGCATGGACTCCATCCTGCACCTGAAATATCAGGATGTCGTGTCCGCGCCCATAGAGGCGATTAGGAAGCTCTATCGCCACAGCGGCCGGGTTCTCGAAGTTGAAGCCGAACAGCATATGCGCAGATGGTTGGCGCGGCAGCGACGCCAGCGTTCTCGCAAATACAGCATGGCCGAATTCGGCCTCGACGCTGGTGTCCTTAGCGAGCGCTTCGCGCCGTATACAAAGACCTTCGATATAGAAATGGAACGGCCTCCCTCAGATTATCATGCGGCCTGGCAATAGGCGGTGAGACCAACCTCGGCGCGTTCAAAATCGTCGCCGTATGCCGATCCCAAGCATCGAACCGGTATCGGCATCATGCCCGTATAGACCGAACGCTCCCGAACGATGAAACATCCGGATGACGCCGTCCCATTGGCTCTTGTTGATATTCTCGAGGGCGAACTCGACGGCCACATATTCCAGGAAGCGCTCGTTATGACCCTCGTTGCGAGCAGGTTCGTCGGCGTAAGACGGCCCGGTATAGAACGCAAGGCTGGATGGACGACCGATCCAATGCGAAGTGTCGTACCGCACGCCAAACCCGCCGGCCACGGCAAAAGAGGTGGGGTTTGCGAAAAA
>DATEFI010000312.1:0-3226 GCA_035280705.1 Rhizorhapis sp.
TTCACATCGTCGCGGTCGGGAAGGCCCAGATGCTCCTTGGGCGTCACATAGCAAAGCATCGCGGTGCCGTACCAGCCGATCATGGCCGCGCCGATGCCGGAGGTGATATGGTCATAGCCGGGCGCGATATCAGTGGTGAGCGGCCCAAGCGTGTAGAAGGGGGCTTCGCCGCAGGCGGCGAGCTGCTTGTCCATATTTTCCTTGATCTTGTGCATCGGAACATGGCCGGGGCCTTCGATCATCACCTGCACATCCTGTTCCCAGGCGCGTTTCGTCAGTTCGCCCAGCGTGTAAAGCTCGCTGAACTGCGCTTCGTCATTGGCGTCGGCAATCGATCCGGGGCGCAGGCCGTCGCCCAGCGAATAGGCTATGTCATAAGCCTTCATGATTTCCGTGATCTCGTCGAAATGCTCGTAAAGGAAGCTTTCCTTGTGATGAGCTAGGCACCATTTCGCCATGATCGAGCCGCCCCGGCTGACAATGCCGGTCACGCGCTTGGCGGTCATCGGAATATAGGGCAGGCGCACGCCCGCATGGATGGTGAAATAATCGACGCCCTGCTCGGCCTGTTCGATGAGGGTGTCCCGGAAGATTTCCCAGGTCAGCTCCTCGGCGATGCCGCCGACCTTTTCCAGCGCCTGATAGATGGGCACGGTGCCGATGGGGACGGGGCTGTTGCGGAGGATCCATTCGCGCGTGTCGTGGATGTTGCGGCCGGTGGAAAGGTCCATCACCGTGTCCGCGCCCCAGCGGATCGACCAGACCATCTTTTCCACTTCCTCGGCAACGGAGGAGGCGACGGCGCTGTTGCCGATATTGGCGTTGATCTTGACCAGGAAATTGCGGCCGATCGCCATCGGCTCGGATTCCGGGTGGTTGATATTGCTGGGAATGATGGCGCGGCCCCGCGCCACTTCCTCACGGACGAATTCGGGGGTGACATAGTCGGGGATGGAGGCCCCCCAATCCTGCCCATCGCGGACATATTCCTTCAGCCGCTCGCGACCTAGATTTTCGCGCTCTGCCACATATTCCATTTCCGGCGTGATGATGCCGCGCCGGGCATAGTGCATCTGGGAGACATTCATGCCGGACTTGGCACGCAGCGGACGCTTGACGACATTGGGGAAGGGGGCGACGCCCGCGGTGCGATGGGGACCTTTCAGGCCATTGTCTTCCGGCTTCACATCCCGCGCGGCATAATCCTCGACATCGCCCCGGCCGACGATCCAGTCACGGCGGAGGGCCGGCAGGCCGGCCATGATGTCGATATGGGCTTCAGGGTCGGTATAGGGACCCGATGTGTCATAGACGCGGACCGGCGGTTCGCCCCCCTCAAGGGAGATTTCGCGCATGGCGACCTTGCGCTCGCCGACATAAATTTTGCGGCTGCCGCGAATGGGGCCGGTAGTGACTTTGAGTTCGGTACGCGCCGGAATATCTGCCATCGCTCTTCTCCTTGGGCGGATAGAGCGGCCTGCTCGCCAGTCCGGACCGGCTATGCTTCCGCTCCCTCCGCCAGTGTCAACTGGATCAGGTTCAGCGGGTCGCGGCCACGTCAGCCGCCTCTCAACCGCCTGTGGACGGTCCCCCGGGGATGGGTGCACTGTAGGGACAATGTGTCCTGGGGGGAAGGGCGAATTTACTCGGTCGCGACCGGCCTCGGCAGGAACCATCGTGCAATGACAAGGCCCGCAGCCATGAACCCGAGCACGTCACAGACGAAGCTGTAGACAAAATAGGGCCAGGGGGCGTGGTTGAAGATCGGCTGGCCGATATGGATGTAAAGCGGTATCGCCACGGCAAAGGCGGCCACCAGCCTCGCCCTCAGGCCGAAATCCGTGAAATAATGGCCGATGGCACGAAGCGCGAAGGCGATGATGAGCGCCGACACAATGGCGAGGATGAGACCGGCAAGCAGCGCCGCGCTGTCCATGACCGGGAAGCCGCTGGTGTTGAAATGCACCATCGCGGTCGGACCCCTGCCGTAAAGCGTCGTGCCCTGCGGCGTACCGGGCCAGGGAATGGGATAGCTTCCGCTGCCGCTTTCCGTCAGATTGGCCGCAAGCGACTGCTGGATGGCGGCGGATTCCATGTCGCCCGTCTTTGAAAGGGCGATGCGGCTAAGCGGTGTCCCCCAGAAGATGAACCCCACCACATACATGGCAAAGCCGCCTGCGATGCCGCCAAGGATCGTCCGGACCATGGGCATTCCCTCCTCATGCTATGGCGGGAGGGTGAGGCAGAAGGGGCGTCACGTCAATGGGTTGGACTGAGGAGCGGCGTGGTTGTTTGCGTGAGGCGGACCTCTTTGCCCCCTCTCCGGAGGGAGAGGGATACGCAGACTTAGGCCGGCGCAGTCGGTCTTAGTCGCAGTGGGGTGAGGGGTTCCGAAACTACTGGTAGGGCACAACCCCTCACCAACTCCGGCTAGGCTGCAAAGCAGCCAAGCCTTCATATCCTCTCCCACTGGAGAGGGAAACAGCCTGTCTTTCAGGCCCCCTCAAGCGCCCTTTGTCAGGCTTCGCACGAAGCCGATCAGCCCCGTCTGGCGGCTGCGGCGGAGGCGTTCGGCGGCGAGGATGGTTTTTACCTGCTCGAAACAGCCCTCAAGGTCATGATTGATGAGCACATAGTCATAGCCATCCCAGTGCCCGATTTCCGCCGCGGCGCGTTCCATGCGGGCGGCGATCACCTCGTCGCTGTCGGTCGCGCGGGAGCGCAGGCGGCGTTCCAGCTCCTTCATCGAGGGCGGCAGAATGAAGACGCGGACGACATCCCCGCCCGCCTGCTGAAAGAGCTGCTGCGCGCCCTGCCAGTCGATGTCGAAGAGGACGTCCTGGCCAGAGGCAAGCGATTCCTCCACCGGTCCCTTGGGCGTGCCGTAGCGATGGCCAAAGACATGCGCCCATTCCAGGAAAGCGCCGTCGCCGGCCATTTCCTTGAAGGCTTGCTCATTGACGAAATGATAGTCGACGCCATCCGTCTCGCCGGGGCGGATCGGCCGCGTGGTGGCGGAAACCGAAAGAGCGATATGGTCGTCGGCGCCGAGCAGCTTGCGCGCAATGGTGGACTTGCCCGCGCCAGAGGGAGAGGAAAGGACGAATAACAGGCCCCGACGGGCGGGCGGATCGGTAATTGCCATGACCGCTAGTGACGCAAGGCATGGGGTGAGGTCAAGGGGTGACGCGACTTACACGCTGTCCTGTTCGCGGGCTACCTTTTC
>DATEFI010000313.1:0-5802 GCA_035280705.1 Rhizorhapis sp.
GTCGGCATTTTCTGCGCTCATGGGTTGGATGCGCGACCGTTTCCGCTGTATTGAAAGAATCAAGCGCTGATCCCCTGAGAATTCTAAAAGGAAGCAGATCCAATGGCCCTTGATGATCCAAAATTTGCAGCCGTGCTTTTCGATTACAATAATCGGCTCGAGGACGAGATGAAGATTATGCGCGATCCGGATGCGATGATCGAGGTCGACATCAATTCGCTGCTCATTCCCGTTGGGGAAAATGTCGGCAGGTTGATGCACGCGCTCGTGATTGGTCTGAACGCGCAGGTGATTGTGGAGCTTGGCACATCCTACGGCTATTCCACGCTGTTTCTCGCCGATGCCGCCCGCGCTACAGGTGGCATGGTTTACAGCTATGATGTCGCCGCCGATAAACAGGATTATGCGCGCCAGCAACTCGATCGGGCCGGGCTGACGGCTCATGTTGAATTTCGGCTGGGGGATGCAGTGGAACTGCTGGACCAGCAGCTGGGGCCAGTCGATTTCGTGCTGATGGATCTTTGGAAGGATCTTTACGTCCCCTGCCTCCGACGGGTTGCGCCGCTGCTTGGACCCAGCGGTACGATCGTCGCGGACAACATGACCTACCCGCCCGCTACCCGCGCTCAAGCGGAAGCCTATCGCTTGGCGGTCCGCGCCATGCCGGACATGGAGGCAGCGATGCTGCCGATTGGCAGCGGCATTGATGTTGCGGTAAGGCAAAGTTTCGCCACAACGGGCTCATGAGCGGGGCAGATGCTCGTGTCCGATCCCCTTTGGGAGATGATCGCACCGCGCAGGGATCTGCTCCTTGAGATAAGAGCTGCCAGCACCCGGAACCGCGCGGCCGGCCGGTCCCTGCTTTCCAGCAGCTTTTCCCAAAAATCAAATAGTTCAGGCCTAAATATTGCCTCGGCCGTGCAACTCGTATAGTTTCGCAGCGCGCACGGATCACATGCCAGAGCCGGATAGAGGGTCGCCCTATGTATCAGCGTTTCTTTATCTTTATTCGGGCCAAACCCGGCAAGGCTCACGAACTCGGTATCGCTCTGGCAAAGCGAAAGATCAAGCACGTCAAGGACATCAGCTCGATCAGCGGGAAGTGGGATCTGCTGTTGCGCGTCGAAATCGACAACCGGTATGATATCTCCCAAGCCGTCATTTCCAAGCTGTTCGAACTGGAACATATCGGGCGGACGAAGACCGCCGTCGCTTATGCGGTTTATGATCCGGACGATCTTGCGCTCGAGGACGACTTCGACTGAACAGGGCTCCTCGTAAGTTCCCGCGGATGCTGCGCCTGGCTCGCTAATGAGGCTGTTTTGTACATGTCGTCCGCCGTTCTGGCGGCGCCAGCGCTACAAGGGCGGGTCTGACATCAGGCGGTCCACGGGCCGTAAATCCATATATTCTCGCGCTTCGACGATCTTGCCGTTGCTGACGCGGAAAATCGCAGCCACTTCATTCGCATAAGTGCCGCCTCCAGCCGCAATGGCGGTCTCGGCAAGCTCAGCTATCACGGTTTGCGCAGCTGCGTCTTCATAGATGGCGCGGACGGTGACCTGGTGGGAACCAGGCACAAGACGCGCTCCGATCTGGCCCATCAGCTCATCAAGAAAGCCCGCCTTGCCATGATAGGTGCGGTACATTGGCCCTTTGCCAATGACCGTCCAACTGAGGGAATCGTCGAGCAGTGCTTCCCGGCTTTCCCGATCCTTCGCGTCCAGGTAAAGGCGTATTACGTCCTTGGCTGACATGATCGCGCACTCCGGTTGTTGAGCCGTGATTTCCTATTCACATGTGATAGCCGCCGTCGGCGTCCAGTATCGCGCCCGTGATGAACCCGCCCATCCGCTTGGAAAGTAGCAACAATGCGGAATGCACCAACTCCTCCGGCGCGCACATTCGCTTAACCGGGGTGACGTCGATGACCATTTGCCGATAGCCCTCGATTGAGTCAGCGACCTTGCGAAACTGCGGTGTTTCGGTGCCGCCAGGGCAGATGCAGTTGACGCGAATGCCGCGGCCGGCAAGCTCCAATGCCCAAACCTCGGTCAGATAATTGATGCCCGCCTTGGTGGCACTATAAAGCCCGTTCCCGATCGTCGCCTTTCGGCTGCCGCCAGTAGAGATATTCAAGATCGCGCTGCCGTCTCCGGCTGCAAGATGGGGAACCGCCGCCTGGGTCAGCATGGCCGTGCTCACCATGTTGAGTTCGACCATCCGCCTGAAATCGCTGGCAGTATATTCGCCAATAAAGGCCGGAACATTAAGTCCGGCATTATTCACGAGATAGTCTATTCCGCCATGCCGATCGACGGCGGCCTGGACCACCTTGTCCTCCGCTCCTTCCTCCGTCAGGTCAGCCGCCAGCCATGCGGCATTGGGCCCCAGCTTTTCCGCAGCGCTCCGAAGGATATCTTCGCGGCGTGCTACAAGCAGAACCCTGGCGCCAGCATCCACCAGCCCCTTTGCCAGCGCATAGCCGATTCCCTCGCTTGAGCCGGTCAAGATGGCCGATTTGCCGGCGAACTCCGTTTCCATTTACATCTCCCCATTATGTTCGCGCTCATGCGTGAGCATGTGCGGCCTCGCTTTGGTGGAGCATGGCTTTGCCATAGGCCTCCAGATGCAGGTCGGCGAATGCAAAATGCGATGCCGCCATCTCGCAATCCCGCCAGATAAGTTGCATCGGATTTGCCTTGTTATGTACCGATGACATTTGCGCCTTTACGATCAGGCGGACAGCATCAACGGCATAGCGGGCCGCCATGACCCGATCGGCATCGCCGCGGGCCACATCCAGCGGTGATTGTGGCACGCCCAGAACCGCGGCCAGATCGGCGGCATCAGCGGCGCGAAGAAGATGCAGTTCCGCCGAATCCGCGGTGCAGGCGGCATTCGCGACTATGATCTGGATTGACGGCGCATCCGATTGGCGAACGCCGACGATCGGAATGATCTGAGTGGGCGCAGTCGTGGCCGCGAGCTTCACTGCGGCTTTGGCAAGGCCCACCGGAGTGGCCGCTATGCACAGGTTGAAGATCGCGGAAAAGGGCGTGCGGTATAAAGGATGCTCATTGGTGTCGTAAGGGGTGGGTGCCTCGCCCGCGAGGGCAGCCCGGTAGGAAAGCTGCCGATGCGCAGGAACAAATACCTTGTCCAGCACAAGGGTGTTTGAGCCAGTGCCGCAGAGGCCGGTAACATTCCAGCTTTGCTCGATACGGACCTCATGCATGGGAACGAGAGCAAGGCCGATGTCCGGCTTGCCACCGTCGGCTGAAGGGGGAGATACGCCGACCACCGCCCACTGCGCATGTTCCGATCCCGATGCGTAACGCCATTTGCCCGAAACCAGCCATCCACCCTGCACCTCGGTCACCGAGCTTCCGGCGGGAGAAACAACGACCGCCGCTCGGCCGTCCTTGTCTGTGCCCCATACATCCTCCTGTGCCTCGGCTGGGAAAAGGCCGATCAGGAAGGAGCCGACGTTGCCCAAACCGGCGACCCACGACGTGGATCCGCAGATCTCCGCAATGGCCATCTGAGCCTCAAGCAAGGTACGCACGTCGGTCTCAAGGCCGCCATATTTGCTGGGACGGCCAAGGGCGAGCAACCCGGCTTCCCGCAGTGCATCGAGATTTTCCTGCGGAATCAAACCGTCCTGGTCGGCCCGTCTGGCATTGGCCGCCAGTAATGGAGCTAGCGCCCTGACCCTTGCCAATAAATGGGAGCGCATCGAATGGCTGCTAGCTATGGGAAATTCCACGATCTGTTCCTTCCTCCCATCCTGCATCTGTTCGCACCGAAATTCCCGTCGCTCTTCCGTTCAATAGCGATAGGAAAATGTTGCACCGTAAGTGGCCGGCATGCCGACGCTACGGGTTACGGCATCGATCAGATGGGAAACATTGGTCACATAGAGCTTATTGGTGACATTGCGGCCCCAAAGCTGGAAACGCCAATTGCCGTCGGCGCTCTGCACGCCGGCACGCAGGTCGATCAGCGTATAGGGGGGCAATCTGAATTCCGGCGCCTCGCCAAAGGCCGCAAAGGAAGCGCCATGATAGGTGATAGAGCCGCCCATGAACGCCCTGATGTCATTGCTCAGACCAAACCCATATTCCGCATCGCCCAATGCCTGCCATCTCGGCGTGCTTGGGAAGGCTTCGCCTATATAGGTGGTGGGATTGGCGTACGGGTCGAGAGCTTGGTTCGGCGCCTTCGGATCGGCTTGCACCCGCGAATTCACGTAGGTCACACCGCCCCTGAACTGCAGATCCTCGATCGGCCGGACCGTTGCTTCCAGCTCCGCGCCCCATATCCGCGACTTTGGGATGTTGATCAGTTTGGGAAGCTGTCCGAAGGTGCCTGAATCGTACACGCCGACGAGCTGTTTATCCTTGTAGTCATAGTAAAAACCGGCACCGGTGAGCTGTATGCGACGATCCGCGAGCGCCACCTTGAAGCCGGCCTCATAAGCCATGATCGACTCCTGTGTAACGGGCTGGAACTGCGAGGAGAAAATAGCGGGAAGGATTGTGAAGCTCCCCGCCTTGTAGCCTTTGCCGGCATAGGCGTAGATCATCGCGTCGCTATTGGGTTTCCAGTTCACGCCCGCGCGCCAGGAAACATTGTCCTCATGGAGGGTCCGCCGGGTAAGTTCAGGCAATAATGTCGCGTCATTAAAGGTGATGCAGCCATTGGGCGGGATCACGGGCGGAGAGCCTGCGAAACCTCTCAACGCCCAGGAAAGAATACTCCACGCATCCCTTAGCGGAACGTAGCCCGGCGGCGTTGATGCCGGATCAACTCCGGCATCTGCAAGGCATCCATTGAACTTGCGCTTCTCGTCGGTATAGCGGATCGACCCCTGAAGCGTCAGTTGGTCAGTAACGTTGAACTCACCACTGCCGAACACGGCCTTGGTAATGGGATGCTGGTTGTTGATATAAGCCGATTGGTTCTGAATGAAGCCTACGGGCGTGGCATTGTTGGTCCCATCGGTATGCAGATTCTGATACTCATTCCCCTTCAAGGTCTGATAATTCGCGCCGATCATCCACCTGAGGCGGCTGATTGCACCGCTCAGGCGCAGTTCCTGGGTGAATGTCTTGATCTTGCCGTCCTGGGCATCATAGCGGAAATTGCTGAACGCCGTACCATCGGTGTCGATCGGCATGTCGGTTGTCAGGCGAGAATAAGCCGTGATCGACGTCAGGCTGATCGATTCGGCAATTTCCCAATCTGCCCGTAGTGAGAGCAGGTAGAACTTGTTGTCTCGGGCGAAGTCGAAGTCCGGATCCCAATCGGCCGCCCGGATACTTTTCAGATCCGTCGGTGAGGATCTCAAGCGATCTCCAACAAATTGGAGCCGCGGATCCGTTGTATCGACGCTTGCGTCAAACCTGATGAATTGCGTTGCCAGGCTGTCCGATTTGTCGATCCAGCCAGAGGCATTTGCCTCGAACTTCAGTCGATCGCTGGGCTCCCAATCCACCAGGAGGCGGCCATTATAGAAGCGCTTCGCGCCAAGCCGGTCACCAGGACGTGTCAGGCTTTTCTGCCATCCATCCATATATTCCTGGGCAACTGCAGCCCGGACGCGCAGCGTATCGCTAATTGGCCCGCTTATGAACGCATTCGCCGTGACCTCATTGAAACGGGCATAGCCGATATCGAAACCGGCCTTAAGCGTATCGGTTGGCTTCGCGGCGATATAGTTGATGGCGCCTCCGGTCGAGTTCTGGCCAAACAACGTGCCCTGCGGTCCTTTCAGAACCTCGACCCGTTCGAGATCCA
>DATEFI010000314.1:0-3414 GCA_035280705.1 Rhizorhapis sp.
CGGTGGTTCGATTCCGCCCCCGGGCACCACTTCCGTTCTTTTGAAGATGAAGTGGGCACTTATCTCCATTCGGGCTGAACTTATCGGAACCCTTCAAGGATGGCCTATAAGGCAGCGGGGTCCCTGCCTGCGCAGGGACGACGGGGGTGAATGGCCGAAGGCAGATGAACTTCTCGGGGTCCTCTGCGTGCCTACGCGAACTTTTGGTAAGGCCGTATCTTGGGGCACTCGTCGTCCCTGCGCAGACAGGGACCCCGCTGCCTTATAACGAGATATTGGCCTGCCGCGAACGCTCTTCTAGTCGCGGTAATAATCATGGTCCCGGTAATAGCGGTCGCCCCGGTCTCGGTCGGACGCAATTGCAGCGCCAAGGGCAAGGCCGATTATGCCAGCGGCAATGATGGCGCCATCATTGTCATAATCCCGGTAATAAACCCTGGGATAGCCGCGATAGCCATAATAGCCGCGGGGATAATGGCGGTAATGACGCCGGTCCCCATATCCATAACGATCATAACGCCGGTAATCCCGCCAGCCATGATCGCGATAACCGCGATGCCCGTGCTTCCAGCGATACTCCCTGTAATCCCGGTAACCGTCATGCCTCGCCTGCGCCGGAACAGTTGCCGTCAGAGCTCCAGCAATGGTCAGCGCACCTATAATTGATTTGAAGATGCCTTTCATGGCCCTTCTCCCGCCGCCTTGGCCCGGATGGACAACGGGCCGCACCATATCACCGCGACTCATACGCTGCCTGACATGAACCGAAGCAGAACGTGCCGGGCAGATGATGACCTCGGCAAATCAGAGCCGGGTCAATCGCACAAATCCGACATGGTAGGTTGCCCGTCCCCCCGCCTCTTCGAAAACCCGCGCCACGCGCCGCAACTGAGCGGCTGAAAGGGGAGCACGGCCCTCAGTAGCAACCGTCGCGCCAATGCCCTTGAGATGCTGGAGGAAGGCACGGGCGCTGCCGAATTCGACGGCATAGTCTTCATCAAACGCCGCGCCGTCGGGATAGTCCGCCACCAGCGACTTGAGCGCACCGAGGGAGGGATAATCCGGCGTCCCTGCCGTCAGTCCCAGCGTTGCATGGGCCGCTCGCCATTCCGCAAAGCTGCGCTCTGCCATGGTGGAAAAGATGAGACTCCCGCCCGGCCGGAGAAGCGCAAACAGCCGCTCCAGCGCGGCGGGAAGGTCCGAGAACCATTGAAAGGCAAGGCTGGACAGGATGAGGTCGAACCACTGTCCTTCAAAGCAGGGCCATTCGCCATCCATCGTGAAGAAGGAGGCGGACAGCATTGGGTTCCGCGCTGCCTGCCGCACCATTTCGGGTGCAAGATCGCTGACCGCCAGCTCTGCATCGGGCCATTGCGCGCGGATATGGCGGGTGAGGAAGCCGGTGCCGCAACCAACCTCCAATATGCGTGCGCCCCCACCAAGACGGCGTTGGGCAGCAAGCTTCGCGACCGTTTCCGCGACGATCCGCTGGACGCCCGCGCTATCCTCATAGCCTTCCGCCGCCGCGCCGAAAGCCTCCCTGATCCGCTCTGTCCGCTTGTTCGCCATGATCCGTCCATGGCCCAATTTGCCGCGCTTTTCCAGTAACAGCCCTTCCCCCTTCCTCTCCGCAAGGCTACGAGCAGGCAATGCACGATCCCGCCCGTCTCCTGACGCTCGACGCCATGCGCGGATTTGCGGTGATGGGCATCGTGCTGATGAACATCATCGCATTTTCCATGCCCGACCTTGCCTATATAAACCCGCGCCTCTGGGGCGGCGAGACAGTGACGGCCTATGCAGTGTGGACGGCCAATTTCATCCTTGTCGATGGCAAGATGCGCGGCCTGTTCTCGCTGCTCTTTGGCGCAAGCACGCTCCTCATCTACCAAAGGGCGTTTGCGCGCGGAGAAGGACTGACACCGCTTTATCACCGCTTCTTCTGGCTTTTCCTGCTGGGCCTTGCCCATTATATCCTGATCTGGTGGGGCGACATTCTGCGGCTTTATGCGATCGCCGGAATTTTCCTCCTGCTCTTCGTCCGGCGGGAAGCGAGCGAGATCATGCCTGCTTCCATCTTCTTCTTTCTGGTGCAATTTGCCGTTCTCGCCGCCCTTTCGGTGGCCATGATCCTTTCCGGCAATGGGGGAATAGAAGGCTCCGGGCTTGGGGCTCTCGCCCAGGACGTCGGGCTGCACCAGGGCAGCTATTGGCCGATCGTTGAAGACCGGCTCGATCATCTACTGAGCGACCAGCCCGCCTTGCTTATCCTTTCGGGCTTCGAGACGCTGGGTTTCATGCTGCTTGGCATGGGTCTGATGCAGAGCGCTTTCCTGAGCGGGGAGTGGCTGCCGGGCCGCTATTTGCGCATGGCCGCGATCTGCTATCTCGCGGGCGGCATTCCCATGCTCGGCCTTGCCGCCTGGTGCTGGGCAAGCGGCTTTGACCAGATCGTCACCTTCAACGCGGTGATAAGCTGGTCCTTGCCCTTTCGCCTACCGCTCACGCTCGCCCATGCGGCGCTGCTGATGTGGCTGATCCTCCGCTTTTCCCAGGCGCGCCTCATGCATAGGGTCGCCGCTGCCGGGCGCACGGCCTTTACCAATTATGTGGGCACCAGCATCCTGATGACAACGCTGTTCTATGGTTACGGCGTTGGCCTGTACGGCACTGTTGACCGTTTGACGGTCTATGCTTTTGTGCCGCTTGCCTGGGTGCTGATGCTGCTCTGGCCGCTGCCCTGGCTCAAGCGTTTTCGTTATGGGCCATTTGAATGGGTCTGGCGCAGCCTGACGCGGCAGCGATGGGAACCTATGAGACGAGGCTAATGAGTGCTGGCGCTTTCCTGCGCCGGAGGCACAGGCTGAATACGGGCAGTCAGCATGCTTCTTAGATCCGTCACCGGCACGATGCGCAACTGCCTTGTGCCCTTGTCCATATGGCCGAGCGGCCGTCCCTCCCGATCATAAGTGCGACTTTCATAAAGGCCGGGCGCAACCTCGACATAGATCCAGCACAGCCGTGGCGTCTGCGTCCTGCTGAGCGCCGTCCAGGTCGAAAAGGCAGCGCCTTCAACCGCTCCATCCTGTTCGGATGCCGCGTCATATGGCTTCTTCGCATGGCGATACAATGTCATCTGGTCGGCCGGAGCCGACGTCCCTGAAGCCGGGCAAAAACCGTTGCCGACCGGCTCCACGGCCTCCTGCGACACCAGCAGATGTGCGGGCGTCACCGCCAAAGCCGTGGCGAAGCGCATTCCCTCCGCCTTTGCGAAAGCCCGGTCCGCCAACGATCGCCATTCGGAAGCGAGCCGTTGCAGAACCGACGCATCGAGCGCATGTATGCCCGGTCCTTCCGGGCTATCGCTGTAAAGCACATTGGCCGCGGCGCCCCCCGGCGCTTTCGCCAGCAGCG
>DATEFI010000315.1:0-2754 GCA_035280705.1 Rhizorhapis sp.
ATTACAATACCCAGCGTCCGCACTCGGGCCTTGCCGGGAAAACCCCGGTGGAGGCCTATCGGCGGATGATCAAACAGGCGGCATGAACGACAACCGGGATTAGCTTAACTCAGCCGCAAACCTGTCCAAATAGGCGGGACCACCTCATTCTTCCATTTTATCGGGTAACAGCCACCCTCCTTCATATCCAAGTAGCTGGGGGGGTGAGTCGCTCCCGCGATTACCCCATGTAGGATCATGCGGAGGGGCTGAAGCCGTTTTTGTGGCCATGCTTGTCCAAGTAACGCAGGATGATGTCATCGGTGATGTTGCCCGATGTGGTCGAGAAGTAGCCACGCTGCCAGAAGCGCTGGCCCCAGTAGCGCTTCCAAATATGCTCGAACTCCCGTTGGATCTTGCGTGATGACCTCCCCTTGGCCCGTCGCACGAAGTCACTGACCGAGACGTGCGGCGGGATTTTCACAAACATATGGACATGGTCCCGCGACAGAACGCCATGGATGATGGTCACGCCCATCTCCGCGCAGACCTGCCGGATGATCTCGCGCACCCGAAGACGCACCTCGCCATGGAGCACCTTGAACCGATACTTCGGTGCCCAGACCAGATGATAGCGATGATGAAATGTCGTGTGACAACCGCTGTTATAGCCCATAGCTTGTACCCTCGAAGAAAAATGAACTTTCGCCCTTCGGGCTGTTCATTTTTCTTCGAGGGTACAAGCTACTGGTCGAGGCTATGGCTGAAGCCAGTATCCGACTGAAGTCGAAGGGGTTCCTCCTTCAAGAGAACTCTAAATTTCCAAGCTCGGCTCTAGTCCTTCGTTTCTTAGAAAACCGATGCGACAAGCTGTTCGAAATAGAATATTCACCACGCCATTCGACCAGCCGCAGTTCGTACTGAAATCCCGCTTCAGCGTATCATGATGAAGCTGGTGCGCCTCCGGGGTCATCAGCAACCCAACCCGCCGCATTGCGCGCACGATCCATGGGTTTTCCTCCCGGTGCAAAGTGCCATGGAAATATTGCGCAAAGGTGCCACCGATTAGCATGGCTAGGAACCCGGCCGCCACCCAACCGGGCATCGGCCAAATCCAACAGGCGAGGCTGAACAGCACTGAAGCCGGCAGCGCTCCGGCCACCACCGTCGAGCCGATCTGCCGCCATATGTCGCGCCGGCCCAGCGCATGCGGGCGGGGATGGTGGTTCTTGAAGTCATAGACCAGCCGCTGGAACGGATTGATCCCAGCCATGGTCTCCCGGAACAGGGTTTGATATTCCTCGGAGGCGCGAGAACCTTCGTAGAAATAGAGCCGGTCAAGGCCCCTGCCCTGGGGGCAAGGATGATAATCCATGAACATGTGGACAAGGCCAGAGAGCATGTCCGCCACATACCACCCCGCCAGCAGGGCAGGGACCGTGAGCCATCCCATGTCACGCGCAGCCCAGTAGAGGTTCAGGCCCGCAGACAGGGCAAACAGCAGGAGAATGACGCGAACCTTCATGCCGCTTCCGTTATACGAGCGGGCGCCGAAGATAAACCTCTGATGCAGGCTCTTTCTCTTCCCCCCCCCCCGCCGAGCACCTACCCGGCCCAATCCTGCCTGAGGGGCCGTGCCGCCAAAGCCATTAGGAGCGCCGCCAGCAGGTAAAGCGGCAGCGCCGCGAGCATGGCGTAGCGCAGAGCCTCTCCGCCGAAGCGCGCCGTCATCAGGTCGGACAGCGCCCCCAGCACAAAGGAACCCAGCCCCAGGCCAATGAGGTTGTTGATCAGCAGGAAACTCGCTGAAGCCGTCGCACGCATGGCGGCGGGCACCAGATGCTGTACCGAGGACAACACCGGTCCGAGCCAAACATAGGCCAGCGCCTGCGGGAGCAGGAAGAAGAGGAACGCGGCGGTGACGGAGGAAGCGAGCAGCCCTCCTGCAAACAAGGGCACGGCGATCACGAAAGCAATGGCGGGAAGCATCGCATAAGTCGCCCGGTCTCTTCCCCCCAGCCGGTCACCAAGCCAGCCGCCGCCAACCACCCCGGCAACGCCTCCCAAGAGCAGGATCGCGCCATAAAATTGGGAGGTCGCGACCAGATCGAGGTCAAAACTGCGCTGCATGAGGGAAGGAATCCAGAAGGCAATGCCATAGCCCATCATGGAACTGGCAGAAGCGCCGAAGGACAGGAGCCAGAAACTTCTCTTGCGCGCCAATATGCGAAATGCATCAGTCATGCGCAGCTTAGCGCCGCACGCGGCTCCCCCGTCGGCCGCGGGCTCCCGCACCAGGAGGCGGAACATGGGCGCGATGATCACGCCCGCCACTCCCACAGCGATGAATGCTGTGCGCCACTCGATCATCGCCGCAATATAGCCGCCCAGCATCACGCCTGCGGCCGACCCCAACGGAATGCCGAGCGAATAGATGGCAAGCGCCCGCGCACGCTCACCGCTGGGAAAATAATCCGCGATGACGGCATAGGAGGGCGCCACGCCGCCCGCTTCCCCTACCCCGACGCCCAAGCGAAAGAGAAACATCTGGATGAAATTGCTGGCCGTTCCGCAGAGCGCGGTGAAACCGCTCCAGATAGCGAGCGAGATGGTGATTACCCAAGTGCGGCTGGTCCGGTCAGCGATCATCGCCAGCGGCACGGCGAGCGTCGAGTAGAGCAGCGCAAAGGCAACGCCGCCGAGCGCTCCTAGTTGGCCGTCGCTAAGGCCGAGTTCGGCTTTCACTGGCACGGCAAGGATGCTCAGGATCTGCCG
>DATEFI010000316.1:0-8083 GCA_035280705.1 Rhizorhapis sp.
CATTTGCCTGCCCTGCAGCCGGTCCGCCCGGTTGGAATAAATCTGGTTCATCATGTCCACGAGCGGCCAGTCTCGCGCGATCAGCAGTCCCTGCTGACGATAGCTCGGGAAACACATGTCATCGCGGTGCAGAGCAAAGGCAGCCGCAATCGCGACCGCCTCCTCACCGGTACACCTCATATAGAAGCTGGTCTTGCCCTGCCGTTGCGCCCGGAACATTCGTTCGTCGAAAGCGCGGGTCAGCGCCATCGCCCGCAGCATCTTGAGCAGCGTCTCTCCGTCCAGGCGCGGATCCCAAGGGCCGGCGGCGCGGTGCTCATCATCAAGCACCCGCACAAGCCCATAGGCGAGATCGGCCATGTCCGCTGGAACTGCGGCCTCGTCCGGCTTCCGTGTGGCGCCGGCAGCGGGGACCGCCATATCGCTGAAGTCCACCTCGTCACCGGGACGGAAACGCGGCTCCGGCACATGAAGGCTGAGCGGCGGCAAGTTCCGCCTGTCCCGATCCAGGGCCATTCTGCTCCTTCCTCGCTCCAGCCTTCCGACTCGAGGTCGGAATAATATTTCCTTATGTTGTTATTATATTACCTTCTCTTTTCCCCGGCAAGGGGCCAACGGGCCGAGGTCCCGGAGATGCTCCGCGTGATGAAAAGCTAAACCGCGACCGGGGCGGCAATATGGGCTTGGGGGGCATAATCCCGCACTTCGAAATCCTCGATCCGATAGTCGAAGACGCTCTCCGGCCGCCGCAGCAGATGCAGTGTTGGCGCACCCGATGGGGTCCGTTGAAGCTGAGCCTCAACCAGTTCCGCATGATTGAGGTAAAGGTGCACGTCCCCGCCATTCCATATCAACTCACCCGGCTCCAGATCGCATTGCTGCGCCAGCATCCGCACGAGCAGCGCCGCGGAAAAGATGTTGAACGGAACGCCGAGCGCCAGATCACAGCTCCGCTGAAAAAGCAGTCCGGACAGCTTTCCATCCGCAACATAGAATTGATAGGTCATGTGGCATGGCGGCAATGCCATCCCATCAAGCTCGTCGACATTCCAGCCAGTGAACAGCAGCCGCCGGGAGCCAGGATTATTCCTGATCCCGTCGACCAGAGCGGCGATCTGATTATGACCTTGCGGCGCCCGCCTGTAGATGCCCCCGTCCAGCGGCTCATATCGCGGCCAGTTCACCCATTGCGCGCCATAGACTGGACCAAGATCGCCCCAATCCAGCGCGAATCTCTCATCCTCGATTATCCGGCGCTCGAACGCCTCCAGACTGATTTCCTCGCCCGTTGCCTTGCGATATTTGTCGAGCGGCCAGTCCGTCCAGATATGAACGCCCTGTTCCACCAGCGGCCGGATATTGGTGTTGCCCGTCAGGAACCAAAGCATTTCCCGCGCAGCCGTCTTCCAATAGACGCGTTTGGTGGTGAGCAGCGGCACAGCGCCTTCGGCCAGCGAAAAGCGCAGGGTTGCTCCGAACAGCGACCGGGTCCCTACTCCTGTCCGGTCCACCTTCTGCGCGCCTTCAGTCCAGGCATGGCGCATGAGATCCAGATATTGCTGCTCATAATGGGTCACTGAGGCTCATCCTAGCAAGGGGTGATATATGGCAGGGACTAGCCGAATAGAGGCACTCGGTCCATTCGGGATGTGCCCGGGCTCCTTTGAAATATTATCTCCTCCAAAACGGTCCTCATTCTGCCGCAGCAAGAAAAACTTTGGTCTAGATCGGACCGGATTACATTGGTTTTGGCGCTTTTATTTGAGCAATTAAACGGCATGTCTGTGCTGCCGTCACCTAACCGGATCAATATTTCAACGTCTCCAGCGTTGGATCAACGCCATTCCTGCGGCGCCGAGCCGATCGCTACGGGCAGCAGCGCATTTCTTGAGACCTTGTCTGTGCTTTATGTTGATGCAGAAGGGAATATTGCCAAGGTGCATCATAGCAGCAATCAGCGTCCCGATCTGATATTCCTGCCGGCACGGTCGATTATTGAGCAAGCGTTGACGCACGACTATCGCCGTTTCATTCTCATCCACAATCACCCTTCAGGCGACCCGCGGCCGAGCGCAGCGGACATCGTGACCACCCGGCTGCTGTGCCGGACCGCCGCCCCGCTTGGTTTGCAGCTTCTCGATCATATCATTGTCGCCGGGCAATGCTGCTTCAGCTTCCGCGCCGCCGGTCTCATATGATCCGCAACAAAGTGCCATCTCTCCGCTTGCAACCATGCAAACCCGCTTATATAGACCGCCCCCTGCCTTGCCGGGTCATTCATGATTCCGGCCCGGTCGGGGAGTAGCTCAGCCTGGTAGAGCACTGTCTTCGGGAGGCAGGGGCCGGAGGTTCGAATCCTCTCTCCCCGACCATTTAATTTTCCTTCGAGCGAGAAATGATGACGGTTGCCGGGGTAAACACGCTCCCGGCGCGGTCATCCTGTCAAACACGATATACCGCCCCCGGCATGCGGGTGTCGGCGTGATGACGATCATCGTCCATCTATCCGAACGAATGCACGGACCGGCAGAATCGAATTGTTCGGGCGGCAGCGCTCGGCTTGGGAGCCCGTACCAATTCACAAGAAGGAGAATTTGATGTCGCCGTCACTGAAGAAAATTACGCCTGCCATGGTGATTCTGGTTGGCTCACTGGGCTTGGGAGGCTGCGCCACCAAGGGATATGTGAAAGAGCAGATCGCTACCGTGAATCAGCGCATTGACGCCCTCGATGCCAAATTGCAGACGACCGATGGCACGGCGAAGGCAGCTCAAGCGGAAGCGCAGGCTGCATCCGGACAGGCCCAGAACAATGCGCAGCGTCTCGACCAGCTCAATGCCCGTGTCGATGGCGTCGAGCAGCGGCTTCAGGAGAGGCGGCGTCCGCGCAATTAATGTCACAAGGCCGCAATTCCCTGAAGAACTATAATCTCTCGCAACGCTCCGCTTGTTTCGTCTGATGGGTCCAATTCGCGTTCATGGAATGATGATCCATACGGTCTTGATGCTTGCCGGACTTGCGCTGGCTATGCTTGCGCCTGCTGAGGCCACAATTCTCAGCGGCGAAAATGCTGGCGAAACTGGAAAGCCGCCGGAGGCGGTAACGCGCGTTGCCGATTGGATCGCTGCCTCCAACGACAATGGCTCGCTTCCGTACATCATAGTCGATAAAATGGGTGCCGAGCTCTTCCTGTTCGATGCGAAAGGTGAAGCGCGCGGCGAAGCCCCGATATTGATCGGTCTCGCCATCGGGGATGAGGCCACCCCCGGCGTTGGAGCCAAGAATCTTGAGGAGATTGGGCCCGCGGAGCGGACGACGCCCGCGGGCCGTTTCCTTGCGAGGTTCGGATTGGCCGCTGGAAAACAAAGGGTGCTCTGGGTCGATTACGGCACATCCGTAGCACTCCATCCGGTGCCCAAGGGCACCAGAAAGGAACGGCGCCGCCAGCGGCTGCTCTCGCCCGCTGCTGACGACAACCGGATAACCTTCGGTTGCATCAACGTGCCTCTACCATTCTATAGCAAGAATGTGCGCCCGCTTTTCAGGAGGAAGGGCGGGGTCGTCTACATATTGCCCGACACCAAAACGCTTGAAGAGGTCTTCCCCCGCTTGCGGGTTCAACCGTTCCTGAACCGCGCCTCTTTCTCACACTGACGCAGCGACATCAGACCACTTCCTCGCCAATGGGTTATATCTGGAATCCTGCATTCGCCTTTGCCCGGATTCGGAAGCGTTCGGCCGCGAAATCCACAAAAGCACGCACTCTGGCAGAGACCATGCGTCCTTCCGAATGGACTATGTGGATCGGCACCGGTTCGCGCTCATAGTCCGCGAGTACGACCTTCAGCCGGCCGGCATGGATTTCCGGCGCCACCTGGTAAGACTGAAAGCGGGATAATCCCCATCCCGCCACTGCGGCGGCGATCGCTGCGTCGTTGGTATTGCAGACAAGCCTGGCGCTGATGGGCACCTTGATCGCGTTGTCCTTCCCAAACAGCCATTCCGAATTGCCGCGCCCGATGATGGTGTGTCCCGCAAGATCCTGCGGCCGTTCCGGCTCGCCATGCTGGGCGAAATAATCTGGCGAGCCACAAATCATCTGCCTGATAAAGCCGATGCGGCGGGCAACAAGACCGGAGGCTGGAAGCGCTGCAATGCGCACGGCAACATCCAATCCTTCCTCCACAAGATTGGTGACCCGGTCCACAAAGACGGTCTTCACCTGCATGGCGGGATAATGTTCCAGAAATTCGAGAATGACGGGGAGTACGTGAATGCTCCCGAAAAGTGATGGCGCGGTGATGGTGAGCAGGCCCGCAGGTTGGGTGAAACTGCCCGCCGCATTGGCCTCCGCCTCAGCGATATCGGCAAGGATGCGGCGGCAATCGGCGACATAGCCTTCGCCGGCAGCAGTCAGCTTCAACGAGCGGGTTGTGCGCACGAGAAGCCGCGTGCCGATCAACTCCTCAAGTTTGGATATGGCTCTTGTTACCGAAGGCGCACTCAAGTGCAGCGTCTTGGCGGCGGGAGCAAAGCCGCCGCTTTCCACCACCTGCACGAATATGCGCATTGCTTGCCACCGATCCACCGGCGGTTCCTTTCACGCCAATCATTTCATTACACGAAATAGTTCAGTGCCGAATTATGAGCTTATCATCAATCCGTTTAGCAATCATTGTGGCCTCCCATTCTTCGATCAGGAGTCCAAGATGAAGCTTTATTATCACCCGCTGTCGGGCCATGCCCACCGGGCGCAGCTCTTTCTCTCGCTGCTGGGCCTCGATCACGAGCTGGTGCTCGTCGATCTTGCGCAAGGGGAACATAAGGCTCCCGCCTTCCTGGAACTGAACCCGTTCGGCCAGGTGCCTGTACTCGACGACGACGGCGCAATCATTTCGGATTCCAACGCCATTCTGGTCTATCTTGCAAAGAAGTACGGCGGAAAGGACTGGCTGCCCGAGACTGCGCAGGGTGCTGCCGCCGTGCAACGATGGCTGTCGGTTGCCGCCGGAGAGATTGCCCATGGACCTGCGCAGGCGCGGATGATCAACCTGCTCAACGCACCCTACCGTCCCGAAGAGGTCATCCCGCGCTCGCATGCCATATTGGCGATGATCGAGGCTGAACTGGACGGCCACGACTGGATCGCCTCGGACAGACCGACGATCGCCGATGTCGCGCTTTACAGCTATGTAGCCCGCGCGCCGGAGGGCAATGTCGACCTCGGAAACTATTCGAACATCGCTGCCTGGCTGGAGCGGATCGAGGCGCTTCCCGGGTTTGTCGATTTTCAGAAGACCCCGATCGGCTTGGCCGCCTGAGGAATGCGGCATGGAAAGCCCGGCTTCACGCGCATCGCCCTGGCATCGCGGCGAAATCGCTCTCCAGGCGCAACTCGGCGTCGAGGCGCGCATGGAGGAGGCCGGGCGCCGTATGGTGCGGGACCATCTGATCGACCAGCACAGGGAATTCTACCCGCTGCTGCCGATGGTGGTCCTGGGAGCGGTAGACCCGGGCGGCGATGCCTGGGCCACCATTCGCGCCGGTGAGCCGGGCTTTCTTCATGCGCCTGATCCCGGCAGGCTCTCTGTCGAGCTGGAAAGGGATTTCGCTGACCCTGCCGAAACCGGCATGGAGGACGGATCGCCTATCGGACTTCTCGGCATCGATCTCGCCACGCGCCGCCGCAACCGGTTGAACGGCATATTGCGCCGTCGCGCGGGCGGCTTCGACGTCCTGGTTGGCGATAGCTTCGGCAATTGTCCGAAATATATCCAGCTTCGGCGGGGGCGATTCCTTCGCGATCCGGCAGAGCCTTCTTCCGTGCCTCCGCGTGAAACTTCTGCGCTGGAGGGTGCTGACCGCGAACTGGTGGAGCAGGCCGATACCTTTTTCGTCGCTACGTTCGCCGACCTTGCCGGAACCAGACAGCCCGACGTATCTCATCGCGGAGGCCGTTCGGGATTTGTCCATATCGGCAAGGATGGCTGGCTGACGATCCCTGACTTCGCCGGCAACCGCTTCTTCAACACGCTCGGAAATATCTCACTCAATCCGCGGGCCGGGCTTACCTTCCCGGATTTTGCCGCGGGCGGTCTTCTGCAGATGACCGGCGATGCGGAACTCATGTCCGATCACCCTGACGGCCGCCCGGTTGAAGGAGCCGAACGCTATTGGCGCTTTCGTCCGCGCCGGATCATATGGCGTGCAGACGCCCTCCCCCTTCGCTACGATCTCGAAGAATGGTCGCCTTTCACGCTCGCGACGGGCATTTAGAAGAGGCCGTTCACGCCGCCTCATCCGCTGTCGGCGATCCGCCGAAGAGCGACATCGCCATAGCCCATATAGCCAAGCGCCAAGTACAGGATTTCCCAATCCTCGGCGAGACAGAGTTCGTTTACCGCATGGATCACCCCATAGGGCATGCATTCGGCGGGCGACCAGAAAGTGTAGTCGTTGAAGAGAAGATATCCGCCCCCTTTCACCTTGGGGGCGGCTGCCGCTATGTCGCGCTTCACCCCTTCATAGCTGTGGTCGGCATCGATGTAGATGAAGTCGAATTGATCATCCGGAAAGCTGCCAATGGCAGCTACCGAGTCTGCCTCATGGATGGCGACCGAGCCATCGGCGATCTCCGGAGCGAACCGGCCCGCAATGTCGAATCTTGTCAGATCGATGTCGATCAGGTGCAGCTTGGCCGGATTGCAGATGTCGATGATCTTTCGCGAGAAGACGCCCTCCTGCACCCCCACCTCAGCAGCTATCGCGTTGCGCGGCATCGCCTCCAATATGTCCTCACGCAGGGGCAGTACCTGGCAATTGGCCAGATGCCTCCTCTGAAGGATGGGATAGTTCCTCATCTCCACCACGCCGAGATGATTGGTGAAGCCGTCAAGATGACTGCGCCATGCGCTCTGACCGAGCGTCAAAGCCTCATCCAGCGTGGCCGGCCGCCGCGAAACGGAACGCGGCTGGAGGAAATGCTTCACTGCCGCTCGCATCGTCATGCGCATCATTCGCCTCCGTGCAGGCTTCCCCAGGACATTCGCCAACCGACGTCCAGCAGACGATCAAGGTACAAGATAAGCGCACCGAAACAATAACCATAACATTATGTAGGTAATCGCGATCCGCCGGCGCCACGATCCCTCAGACAGGGCGTTTTACCGCTGCCAGAGCGCGGTGATGCAGAAAATGGTGCGCCCGACAGGATTCGAACCTGTGGCCCCCAGATTAGGAATCTGATGCTCTATCCTGCTGAGCTACGGGCGCATTGGAAGCCTTGATGCGGCTGTCTGGCGATACTGCCGCCAGCCCTTCGCGTCAATCGCAAGCGGGCCGGGACAGCGTTAGCAAATTGTTAACCATTTGATGTCAAAAAGAAAGGTGCCTCTCTCTGGTCTGAGGCAAGGTTATCGCTGACCCCCAACGATAGCCAATGGTGGAACGGCCCTGGCAACGCGATTTCCCCACAGTCTTGTTGCCGGGGCTTTCACCCGAACAATCCTGCTCTCCGCGATCTTAGTTCTGTATTTCGGGCGGCACCACCGGCAGAGGAAGCGGAGCCACCTCGACGCCTTCCTCGATCAGCGCGCGTGCTTCGCCGGAAGCAACCTCGCCGTGTATTTGCTTGTGCGGCTCTTCGCCATAATGCATTGCCCTCGCCCGGTCGGCAAAGGCACGGCCCACCCATTCGGACTTTTCCAGCACGCGCGCCTGCACCTGCGCAAGCGTGTCTATGATGGAGCGCATCTTCTCCATCTCTGCGCTGGAGGGAGCATTGCTGACAGTGACCCCCCGCTCTTCCACCGGCACGGGCGCAGGCAGATTGGCCTTTACCGGCCGCTGCGCCTGCTTCTGATTGGACTTGGGAGAAACAGCCGGGCTCATCACGGCCTTGCGCACCTGCGTATCGCCGCACATCGGACATGCGATCATGCCGCCCGCGCGCTGCTTTTCATAATCGGCGCTGGACCCGAACCACCCCTCAAAGACATGGCCGTAGCCGTAACATTTCAGGTCGAAAACGATCATCCTATGTCAACTTCGCTTGAGATGCCCCGCCGGTTGGCGATCGCCGGAA
>DATEFI010000317.1:0-2970 GCA_035280705.1 Rhizorhapis sp.
GGAATATCTGGATTGATGAGGCCAGGGCAAGGCAGCGGCGGGCGAAGACCTTTGCTCCAGAGGAGGAAGGCGATCATGTGGGCGACCGCAGCGACCGGCAAATGGAGGCCGTTGCCGAGCTTTCGTCCGTAGACCGGGCGCTTTCCCGCCTTCCCGACGAGCAGCGCGAGGTGATCGCGCTGGTCCTGGTGGAGGGGCTTGCTTATAAGGAAGCTGCTGAGATTCTGGACATTCCCATTGGCACATTGACGTCCCGCCTGGTCAGGGGCCGCAGTGCCCTGCTGGCGGAATTGGGAGAAGCGGCGTGAAGATTACAGAGGAAATGCTGGTCGCTTTTGCCGATGGCGAACTTGATGCCAAGGATCGGGAGGCGGTCATGCGCGCGGTCGCGGCCGATCCGGATCTGCGGCAGAAGCTCGCGGCGCATCAGCGGCTGCGGGAAACATTGTCGAGCCGCTTCGCCGGCGTGGCCGAAGAGCCGGTGCCCGAAAGGCTAAGGGCAGTGCTGATGGAACGTCAGGAGAGCGGCAATGACAATGTCGTAAGCCTGGCGGCTGTGCGCGCCGGAAGGAAGGAGAGGGCGGAACAGGCGCCGAGACGCCGCTGGCTTCCGGCCTGGGGAAATCTGGTTGCGATTGCAGCGACGCTGGTTCTGGGACTCGCCATTGGCCGCACCATGAACGATGGCAGCCCGGTCGGGGTCAGCGGTCCCGCCATGATCGCGCGGGGCGAATTGGCAAAGACGCTGGATAGGCAGCTCGCATCGGCTCAGGGTGACGGCGAGGAGATGCGCATCGGCCTTACTTTCCGGAACAAGGATGGAGAGATTTGCCGCACCTTCGATGGAAAGGCGATGGCGGGACTTGCCTGCCGCGGAGGTGCCGAGTGGCGGTTGCGGCAGCTATTGCCTGGCTCCGCCGCGCCCAGCAGCTATCGCCAGGCATCCGCCGGCGATCCGCGCCTGGCGGCCAGTGTTCAGGACATGATCGCTGGCGCTCCCTTCGATGCGAAGGCGGAGAAGGACGCGCGCAGCGAAGGGTGGAAATAAGCTTCGCCAGAGACGGTGACCGCATCGCCGAGCGTCTGATAACCCTGACCGCCAGCTTATCGAAGGACAGGTCAGGGCAAGGCCAAGGGAAGTTACCGCTATTGGGCCCGAAAGGTATCTTGCAAACAGAGTTGCTGGCCGGTCGGCCGATTCTTGCTCATGACAGCCTGGCAGTATTTCCGGATGAAAATCCATGGGCTGTCCTATAAGGCAAGAGAGAATCAAATGTATGGCATTGGGAAGGAACCGGTTTTGAAGAAGATCGCGGTAATCGGTGCGGGGCAGATGGGGGCGGGTATTGCCCAGGTGGCGGCGCAGGCGGGGCTTTCTGTCTATTTGTCTGACCTGTCGCAGGAAATTGCCGAAAACGGCAAGGCCGGGATTATGCGGCAGCTTGGCAAGCAGGTGGAGAAGGGCAAGCTGGAGCAGGGCGTAGTCGATGCGGCGCTTGCCAATCTCCTGCCCGTTGCGGGCTATGCCGATATGGCCGACGCCGAACTTGTCATTGAAGCGGCGACCGAACGCGAGGACATCAAGCGGAAAATCTTCGGCGAGGTGGGCAAGGTCTTGGCACCCGGCGCGATCCTGGCTTCCAACACTTCATCCATTTCGATCACTCGCCTGGCCCAGGCGTCGGCGGACCCGTCCCGTTTTATCGGACTGCATTTCTTCAATCCCGTGCCGCTGATGCCGTTGCTAGAAATCATCCGCGGGATTGCGACCAGCGATGCCACGGCTGCAACCGCTCAGGCATTTGGCGCCGCGATCGGCAAGCAGACCATCGTTGCGCAGGATTCCCCGGGATTCGTCGTCAATCGTATCCTGCTGCCGCTGCTCAACGAGGCTTTCTTTGCGGTCGGGGAAGGGCTTGCGTCCATTCCGGACATCGACAAGGGCGTGAAGCTTGGACTGGGCCACCCCATGGGTCCGCTGACGCTGGCGGACATGATTGGTCTCGACACTTTGCTGAATGTGCTTCAGGTCTTCCAGCAGGATACCGGCGATCCCAAATACCGGCCCGCGCCGATCCTGCTGAAATATGTGGAGGCCGGATGGCTTGGCCGCAAAACGGCACGCGGATTCTATGACTATTCCGGGCCGGAGCCCGTTCCTACCCGCTAGGAAACCGGCAGTCAGCCGGGTCGCTGCCGGGGGTTTGCGAGAGCCGCCAGAACCCCCCGCAGCGTCCGGATTTCCAGGCTGTTCCAGCCCGGCTTGGTAAGCAGATTACGAAGCGTGCGCTTGGTCGCGGGCACGCGGTCGGGCGGAAAGAAATAGCCGGCCTCGTCCAGCATGGCATCGATCTGCGATATCATCCCGTCCAGTTCGGCCTGCGGTGCCGGGGGATCGAGTTCGGTCACCGTCGGACTGGCAAGTTGCTGATATTTCGACCATTCATAGCTGCACAGAATGACGGCCTGCGCCAGATTCAGCGATCCGAATTCGGGGTTGATCGGCACTGTCAGGATCTTGCGGGCGAGAGCCACATCATCGGTTTCGAGCCCTGACCGCTCGGGTCCGAAAACGATGGCGCTGCGGCGCTGCTGGCCATGAATCTCCCGCGCCGCCTCTTCGGGACTGACGACCGGCTTGGTCACGCCGCGCTTGCGTACGGTGGTGGCATAGACATGCTGACAGTCGGCGACCGCTTCGGCCAGGCTGTCATAGACCTTGGCCTGTTCCAGCACGATGTCGGCACCCGCTGCCGCCGGGCCGGCATCGGGATTGGGCCAGCCGTCCCTTGGCGCCACCAGGCGCATTTCGGCGAGCCCGAAATTCAGCATGGCGCGCGCAGCTTTGCCGATATTTTCACCCAGTTGCGGGCGGACCAGGACGATGAGGGGAGGATGGCGGGACATCTGCCCATCCTGAGCAGCGCCGGGAGATGAGGAACTGGCACTCATCCGCCGCTATTCCCGTCC
>DATEFI010000318.1:0-4441 GCA_035280705.1 Rhizorhapis sp.
CGCGGGCACGGATTATGTGCTGCCGGTCAAAAGCATGGTGCAGCGGCGCTATCTGACCGTCGTTCGCCAAGCCTATGACTTCAGTTGCGGATCGGCGGCCCTCGCGACGCTTCTTCGCTATCATTATGGCGAAGCGCAGACTGAGCAGTCGGTCTTTGTCGGCATGTGGCGGGATGGCGACCGCGATCAGATCCGCCAGCTCGGCTTTTCGATGCTGGACATGAAGCGTTACCTGGCCGCCCGCGACATTGCTGCCGATGGGTACAAGGTCACGCTCGCGCAGATCGAGGCGACCAAGGTGCCCGGCATCGCCCTCATCGACACGGATGGCTACCGCCATTTCGTGGTGATCAAGGGTGTCGAGCGGGGGCAGGTGCTGATCGGCGATCCTTCGCTCGGCATCCGCCTTATCGAGGCGCGGAAGTTCGACAGGATGTGGAACCAGATCCTGTTCGTCATCAATGCACAAACGGACAAGGCCAAATCGAGTTTTGGCAGGGAAAGCGAATGGGCGCTGGTGGCGCGCGCGAGGGTGACGAGCTTCATGGAGCCGCTCAGCCTGCAGGCGCTGGCGCTGACAAGGCCACAGGCCTTTCCTCTCGAATTGTAAGGCGGCGTGCCATGGCACCTCTTTGTTACAGATGCTCTTACCGGCCCCAGTCGCTGACCTGGCTGGCGGTGACAGGCATTGGCCTCTCCTGTGTGATTGTGCCTGCTGCCCATGCCAATCCCTTCGGCACGGCGGCGGCGGTGAGCGATGAGGAACTGGGCAGTCTGAGAGGGGGGTTTGAGCTTCCCAACGGGATGGACGTGACGGTGGGGGTGCAGATCGATACGCGGGTCAATGGCGATCTTGCGCTCCGCACGGTACTCAACATCGCCGATCCCGCCGAATCGTCGCTTAGAGTTTACGCCGCGCCCGTTCAGCAGGGTTCGTCCCCCGCCAATGCCAATCCTCCTCCTGCGCAGCCTGCATCGGTGAACTTGCCGACCGTCTCGGCGCCGCAAGTATCGGTGAATGTTTCGGGCGACAGCGCGGGGATTGGCGGACCTACGCTTTTGCCCATCGTGCAGGGCGATCAGGTGCAGACGGCGCTCGGCACAGTGCAGGTGGAACGCGGCGGGTCCGGCACGGTGGTGGTCCTCAAGGGACCCAGCCTTGAGGTTCAGCATGTGACGGGCGGCGGCACGGGCGTTCTTATCGCCAACACTATGGACAATCGCGCGATCGACACGGTCGCGACCGTAAACATTTCTCTGAGCAACTCGGCCGTTCCCATCGGCAATGTCCTGCTCAGGGTCGAAAATGTCGTGCTCGATGCTGTTGGCGGCACAGCATATTGAATCTGAAGGAATTTTTGAAGCCATTTCACTTGAGCAGGGGGTGGGTATGATAAGGTCCTTTACCGGCGGAACATTGGCGTTCGCCCTGACGATCGCTGCGCAAGGCGCTGAGGCCGGGGAGCAGCCCGCTCCCGAACCAGTGAGCCTCAATACCGTCCTGGAACAGATACAGACCGAGCGGGAAGAACTGCAGCGGCAGGAGATGCGTATCGCCGAGCAGCGGGCGCGGCTGCAGCATCTTGAGGACCAGGTTCTGGGCCGCCTTCGCGGGACGGGAGCGGGGCCGGGGAGCGGCGTGCCTGCGATGGCCAGCGGGCAGGCCGATGCGCCACCGGCGCCGGGTGAGGTCGAACAGGTCGGGGAACGTCCCGAGGAAAAGACCAGGATGCCCGAGGTGGCGGTGCTTGCCGATCAGGGCGGCATCCTCACCAAGGCGGGGCGGATCACGCTGGAGCCCAATCTTGAATATGCCCGCGCCGACCGCAATCGCTTTGTTTTTCGCGGCATAGAGGTGCCGCAATCCGTCCTCGTCGGCGTGTTCGACATCAATGAGAGCCGGCAGGACATATTGACGGCCGCAATGGTGGGCCGCTTCGGTGTTACCGACCGTTTCGAGGTGAGCGCCCGCGTGCCCTTCGTCTATCGCGACGACACGGCGGTGCTGGTGCCGCTGGTGCAGAATCCCCCGCAGTCGGGTGTCGGCACGATCAACACATCGGCTGATGGAGCGGGGCTCGGCGATGTGGAGCTGTCTGCGCGTTATCAGCTTACCAATGGCACGGGTGGCTGGCCGTTCCTGATCGGTGGCGTGCAGGTCATCGCCCCGACCGGCGAGGACCCCTTCGAAGTGCCCCGCGATGCTTTGGGTAACGCGACCAAGGCAGCGACGGGCGCGGGCTTCTGGGGCGTCGCACCAAGCCTTACCGTCCTGATGCCGAGCGATCCGGCGACCCTCTTCGCTTCGGTGGGCTATACCTATAATTTCGGCAAGGATGTCGACCAGCGGATCAGCGATGCTCTGATCGAGCGGGTGAAGCCCGGCGGCGCTCCCAACGCGACCGTCGGTCTTGGCATTGCGCTCAACCCGCAACTTTCCCTGAGCCTTGGCTATGCCCACACCTGGCAGTTCGCGACCAAGAGCCGCATCCGTCCCATTTCCATAAGCAATGGAGTGCAAACCCTCGGCGATCCAATCACGAGCAAGACCCGGGACCTTCAGGTCGGCCGCTTCCTCTTCGGCATCGGATATCGGGTCAACCGCCGGACCACGATCAACTGGACCGTTGAGATGGGCGCGACCGACGATGCAAATGACGTGCGCACGACTCTCCGAATCCCCTTCAATCTGAACTGAGCTTCCGGCGAACGGCTGCGCGGCATTTTTCCTCCCTTGGGCAAAAATGCTGCGCGGAATTTCACCCGAAAGAGGCGAAAAATTGGGGATTGGTCATCTTTCGTGGTAAACACGCTTTTCATATATTGATGGTGGCGGCATAGTTGTCTGGTCGGAGTCCAGCAATAAGACGAGGTCGGAGAGACGGTGACAGCGCCCTTTCGGTTCCCGCGATTTTTCGTGACCAATCCCAGCCCCTGTCCCTATCTGCCGGGGCGGAGCGAGCGGAAAGTGTTTACCGAACTCAGCGGCGAGAATGCTTCCGAACTTAATGACGCTCTTGGCCGGATCGGTTTCCGCCGCAGCCAGAACGTCGCCTATCGTCCAAGCTGCGCCGGCTGTACCGCATGCGTTTCGGTACGCGTCGTCACGCAGGAATTCGAGCCCAATGCAACGCAGCGCAAGCTGCTTCGCCGGAACGAGGATCTGGTCGTCACCGCCTGCAAGCCATGGTCCACCGATGAGCAGTTCGAACTGCTCCGCCGCTATTTGAAAGCGCGGCATCCGGGCGGCGGCATGACCGAAATGGACGAGATGGACTTTGCCGACATGGTCGAGCAGACCCCTGTCGAAAGCTATGTCATCGAATATCGCGAGCCTTCGGAAACCGGAACGCCGGGACGTCTGGTGGGCGCATGCCTGACCGACCGGCAGAGCGACGGTCTTTCCATGATCTACAGTTTCTTCGATCCGCACCATCCGAGCCGCCCCGGCCTTGGCAACTTCATCATCATGGATCACATCCTGCGCGCGCGCCGCACTGGTCTTCCCTATGTCTATCTTGGCTATTGGGTCGAAGGTTCAAAGCGGATGCAATACAAGATCCGCTACCGCCCGCTCGAGCGCCTGGGCAAGAATGGCTGGACTCGTTTCGATCCCACGGAACAGGAGCACGCCATTCGCGAGGTCGCCATTTCCAGCGTCAATAGCGACCGGCACCTGCCAATGGAACTTGCCGGGATTTTCCGGAAGTAAGAGCTGCTCGTTCGTCTGGCGTTGGTTCAGCGATCGTGCAGTAAATCGGCAACACTTCTCTTCAAGAAAAGGATTGGGCTTAGATAGGCTCAGCCCAAACGGAAATGGCTCCTGACTCGGTCAAGGAGCCAAGGGCGATGTCTGTTCCACCACATCGCCATTCATGCTGCGCAGATGGCGGGACTCCAATATCGCTGCGGTCTCCACCAGATCCAGTGCCCGCCGTGCCTCTATGTAGCGCCGCGCCTGGTCCATCCATTTGGCTCCGTTGCTGCGGCCGGGCATGCGGCTGACCTCTGCCAGGGCTGCATCCACGCGTCCCGCCTCCAGCAGGCGCCGGGCGCGGGCCAGCCGCCGCTCGGGCAGGGGGGAGGGGGTGGCGGCATCCCTGAAAACGACGAGTTCCCCCACTTCCCGCTTCATGTCGGCCCACCAGTTTTCGCTATTGCCGTGCCCCACCAATTCAGTCGCGATGTCTTCGAGCCCACCCTGCAATTCCTGCAGGGTCACTGGCTCACGCGCGGCATTGATGATCGTGGCGACGGCACGAGGCTGCGCCTGGCCGAAGCGCAAGCGAAGCTGCCCCTCGATATAGCCAAGCGGTGCGCCGCTATCGAGCGCGCGGCGGGCGGCGAAGGCGATCAGCAATCCTTCGGCCCTGGCTGCATTGCCGGAAGCCGCCTGCGCCTGCATGGTGATACGGGCAATGCGGTCTTCCAGTTCCGACAC
>DATEFI010000319.1:0-5183 GCA_035280705.1 Rhizorhapis sp.
ATTAACGGTACGATGCCCTAATGCCTGAGCGCGGTTTCCGTTGGCTCCGATGTCACGGGGTAGCCCTGATCATCCGGAATGCAGAGATGCGGCACGCCCGCACGTTCCTCGATCCAGGGCGTGACGGTATTGACGGGGATCGACCGCGCGTGAGCGCAGGCCGCTTCGAAGTCGGGAAACTGAGCCAGCCGCTCCAGATTCCGCCTGGTCGGGAAGATAAGACGCGCTTCGCCGCTTTCCGCCCGGGCAATGAGGTTCCGGGCACTGGTCCAGAATAATCGCACATTTTCGGTCGCATCGACGCATGGAGCGTGACTTTCATCCGGAAGCCGCGCCAGGTAAAAGCGTGTGTCATACACACGGGCATGGGGCAAGTTGGGCCGCCAGCGGGCGAAAGGTACAAGCTGATCGAGGGCGAGTTCGAGCCCGTGATCTTCAAGGACTACTCCGAAGCTTTCGCCGGAATTCAGCCTCCTTCGCATCTCCGTCGCCAGCGCTGCATCCACATTCCCGGCAAAACCAAGGGCGAGGCCACTTTCCTCAAGCGTCTCGCGTATCGCCGCCACTCGCGCGGCGGCTTCGGCAAGATCCAGGTCAGCGCCGAACATCCGGGCCGGGACTTCGTCTGCTGCATCCACGGCGCCGCCCGGGAATACCAGTGCCCCCGCTGCGAAGGCCATGGTGCCGGCGCGCTCCATCATCAGCAATTCGGCTTCTCCACCGGCAGATTGGCGAAAGATCACCAGCGTGGCAGCGGGACGGGCGGGCGGCAGCTCTTCTTTCATCGTCATGTGACTCCCTTTAGGGCAAAATCACCGGCAGGGAACCCTTTCCCTCAACATATGCAAGCTTTGCATCCGGTCTGCGGCATGCCCCGCTTCGGGACAGCGTCTAATCCTCCTTCGCCGTGGAATTCCCGTGATGCCGGTGCTAGAAATTTGGTTAATTTCAACTTTCCAGCTTTGAGCCTTGGGAGCGGCGATCATGCAACGGTTCATCCTGTGGGCAGCGGCTCTGGGCGTAGCTGGTCTTTGGACGCCTGCGGCCAGCGCCCGCAATGGAACAATAAACCTGCCTGTGGCGGGCGGCGGATCAGTGTCGGTCATGCGGCACGGGATGCCAGGGCACAACGTACATATGCACCGTTCCGGGCATTTAACCGGAAGGCGATTGCAGGGCGGATTCTTTGCGCCGAGCTGGCCGGCCTGGCGCGCGCCGGTGTTCGGCTATGTCCTGCCGTCCTATTGGGTGCAGCCGGCCTTCTATATCGCTGATTACCGGTCCTACGGCCTGCCGGTGCCGCCCTATGGCTATGGCTGGTCGCGCTATTATGACGACGCCGTGCTGACCGACCGCTACGGGCGCGTCTATGACTCGCGCCGTGGCATCAGGTGGGAAGACACATACCGGCAGGCCCCTCCCCCCCGTCTGCCAGACTATGATTATGGCGATTATAACGATTATGGCGTGACCTATGGCCATTCTGCTGCGGAACCGGAATATCGCGGCACCTGGACTGGAACCTGGACCGGCGCGGACGGGCGGACATATAGCGGCACCTATAGTGGAGAGTATCGCAGCGGAGGGGACGCGCTTCCCCATTGGCAAAGCGCTCCGGCGGTGCAGCCCGTTCCCGTGCTGCCCTATCAGACCGGCTATTATGCTGGCGGCTATTATTATCCCGCACCAAGCGTGACGACGGTGGTGGTTCATCCATCGGTGACGACGACGACCACCACCTTCGTCGAGGAAGAAGTGATCCACCCGGTCCCTCGCAAGACGTGGAGGCCGAAGCGGAAGTCAATCAAGCGCCGGTGATGCAGGTCTTTGCCGCCGTCATGCCAGCTTCAGCCCCTCCCGGTTCATTTTCGCGGCGAGCTCCTTGTTGGAGCGTTCGCTGAGCATCCCCTTGAGGCGAGGGAACAGCCGTTCTTCCTCGTCAGCCATATGGCTCGCGATGTCCGTGCGGAAACTCGCCAGCTTGCTCTGGAACGCCTGCTGATCTTCGACCAGATCAGCGAGATCGTAGAGATATTGCTTCACATAACCATGCTCGCGGTTCAGATCGTCGGCCTCTGCTTTCATTCCGGCATCGCGCATGGCGGGGTAGATGGCGTTTTCCTCCTCGAAAGCGTGCCGGGCGAGAGCATTTTTGAGTTTCATCAGCAAAAACGTCCGTTTCCTGGGCTCGGTCTCCGCCGTCTGTTCCAGCTTGTCGAACATTTCGAGCGTCGCCCTATGTTCGAGCTTCAACGCCTCATCCCAACTGGCAGCAAGCGCGGTGGGCGCCTGGACCGCCAATTTTCTTCCAATTCCTGCGATCAGTGCAATTCCAAGGCCAATGCCAGCGCCCTTGAGCGTGCTTCCACCTGAATGAGTTGCATGTGTCACCATCTTGGGTCCTCCTCTTTCTGAGGAAAGAACCGGCAAGTTGGCGCAGCGTTCCGCCAAAGTCCGGGCCTGCGCCTTTTAGTCAGGCCGCCGCCCCGGCCGGGACTCTCTTCGAGGCCTGTCGCCGCCGATATTGCCGGAACCAATCGAGGGCCGGGCGTTCCGCCACATGCCAGGAAAGAACCGCAAGGGGCAATGTAAGCAGAGCCGTTGCCCCAGCCAGCGTCAGATGCGATCCCCAGCCGCCCAGCATCCCGAGCGCCACCATGACGGGAAAGGCATAGATGTACATGCCATAGCTGTAATCATGCCAGCGCCCGGCAATGGCTCCCCGGCGCGCGGTCAGGAATCCGAAGCATAGCAGGGCATAGCCCACGAATACCGCCCGGACGTGGATGCCAAAGCCGCCCTGATGCGCCAGAATGTTGAGCAGGAACATTATGCCCAGAACGGACCAGGACAGCCTGATCCTTTCGCGGAAGATATAGGCGGCTGTCCCCAGGGCGAACAGCGACCACAGCCGGTCCGCCATGTCGGGATAATAAAGCGCATCTGCGCCAACAACGCCGCCCGCCCATTGCCGCACCGCTTCCAGGTCCCAGACCAGGGCAAGGACAAGCGTGGCGGGCAGGACCAGCCGCACCATCATTTTTTCCCGCGCCAGGCCGAACAATGCCAGCAGCCCCAGCAGAAGATAGCAGCGCGCTTCCCATGGAAGTGTCCACAGGCTGCCGTTGATCGTGCAGGGCTCGCCCCCGCAATTGACTCCGGTCAGGTAATAGGCAGGGGCGAGGAAGCTCAGATTATTGCTGATGAACTTCAGCGTCGGACCGCTGAAATAGTCGAGGGGATCAGCGGTGACGAAATAGCCGCCCAACACCGTCAACCCAACAGATAATGCCAGCGCCGGCCATAGCCGGACCAGCCGCGCCAGTAGGAAGTCGAACACGCCCGCGCTACGCCTGAGGCTGCCGTAGACCAGAAAGCCGCTCAGGAAGAAAAAGCCGTCCACGGCGTAAACCGAAACGGGCTCTCCCAGCAGGAAACTGAGGTCATCCTGACGCGAGCGCCCGCTCAGCAGCCAGAAGCAGTGGGTGTAGATAACCGCCGAAGCCAGCACCAGCCGGACGAGTGTCAGGTTGTTCGCCTCGGGCCGCAGCAGCTTGTCATCAAACTTCATGGATCGGACCTATACCATCGGCGGCCATGTCGATGGCCCACTTCAACCGAAATGGAACAGACTGGAAACACCCGCTCGCCGGCCGCGCCCTATCATGAGTCAAAGGCAAAGCGCCAGTGCGCTTGTGCCGAGCAACGCCGGACGGCCAAGGGGCGGGTCATATATGGTTTCAGAACGCATTTGGCGCCCGGCGGATGCGTTATCCGCCGAAAAGACCGATCCCCAAGGTGCGCTGCGCCGGTATCAGCGCATCGCTTGCGTCCTGCTTGGCGCCATGATGGTCAGCCTGCTTCTGGCCGCCAGCCTGATTCGGGTAAGCGGGGCAGTGATCGGAGCGGGCGAAGTTGCGGTAGCGGGCAAGGTGAAGACCATTTCCCACCCCACCGGCGGCGTGATCGCAGCCATATTGGTGAAGGAAGGCGACCGCGTCCGGGCCGGAGAGGCACTGATCCGTTTCGATACTGAAGTCGCTGGAGTCAGTGCTTTCATGACAAGAATGAGCCTTGAACAGCTTCTCGCGCAGCGGGCGCGGCTGGAGGCGGAACGGGACGGCCGGAGCGGTCCAGCCTTTCCCCCCGGCCTTCACGCGCCCGATGCAATGAAAAGTGAACGCCGCCTCTTCGCGCTTCGCAGACAGGCTTTGGCAGGCGAGCAGGCCCAACTCGCCGAGCGCGTAGATCAGCTTCAGGAACAAATTGCCAGCTATGAGGCACAGATTGCCGCCTACCGTCAGCAACAGGCGCTGATTGCGCCAGAACGGGCGGCGGTACATAGTCTCTGGGAACGCAAGCTGGTGACGATCAACCGGCTGAATGAGCTGGAGCGCACAGCCGTCAGCCTGGAAGGAAGCATCGCCGCACTTCAGGCCGACATCGCCCAGACGCGCGCGCGAATCTCCGAAGTCCGCCAGCAATCCGCGCAGCTTGTCCAGCAGCGCCGTTCCGAGGCTGCCGCGCTGCTGGCCGAAACCGAACAGCAGATCGCCGAACAACGGCAACGGACCGCCAGTGCGTCGGAGGGCTATGACCGCAGCATTGTCCGCGCGCCCGCCAGCGGCACGGTGGACCAGCTTGCCTATACGACACGCGGCAGCTTCATCCCGGCAGCACAGCCTATCTTGCGCATCGTCCCTGACGGGCCACTGTCCATAGAAGCCAGAATAGCGCCAGCCGACCGGGAACAACTGCAATTGGGGCAGAAGGCGCGCATCACCTTTCCTTCGCTCAACCGGCAGACGACGCCGGACCTATCCGGCACGCTTCGGTTCATTTCGGCCGAACGCGCCGACGACCCGCGCACCGGCCAGGCCTTCTACACTGCCCGTATCGTCATCTCGCCGGGAGCCTCCAGCAAGGCCGGGCTCGAACTCCTGCCGGGAATGCCTGCGGAAATCTACATCCAGACGGGGAGCCGTTCGCTTCTCTCCTTCCTCACCAAGCCGCTGGCTGACCAGTTTTCCCGCGCATTCAGAGAGAATTGAGGGCCAGAAAAAGAGGAAATTCAGGCGTCAGATGCACAAGCAAGTTGACATGGCCGCAGCAATCCGCACCACTCCGCACCCGTAACAGCCAAGCCCAACAGGGACCTTTCATGCCTGGCCTTCTCGGCTCCC
>DATEFI010000320.1:0-2770 GCA_035280705.1 Rhizorhapis sp.
ACAGCAGCCGTTCGCCGCGCAGGCAAGTGACGGTATCGAAACAAAGGCTTGCACCCTTGCCCATCATGCCCACATCTGCCCCGGTCCGCGTCATGCCAAAGCCATAAGCGCGCGGCATTAAATGTCCAGAAGGGAGACGGCCCATGGTGACAAAGCTGACGAATGAAGAACGGGACGCAGCGCTGGCGGCCCTGCCGGACTGGACCCATGATCTGGACCGCGACGGCATCAGGCGCAGCTTCCGCTTCGATGACTTCACGGCTGCATTCGGCTTCATGGCGCAGGTGGCGTTGCTCGCGGAAAAGGCGGATCATCATCCCGAATGGTTCAACGTCTATAATCGGGTGGACATTTTGCTCACCACACATGATGCCAAGGGGCTGTCTCAGCGGGATATCGATCTTGCGCGGAAAATTGATGCGCTGGTCAGCCGAGCATAAGGATTAGCATCATGGACGATCTGACTGCCTTTGCGCTTGCCTTGCCCAAGGCCGAACTGCACCTGCATATCGAGGGCAGCCTGGAGCCGGAGCAAATGTTTGAATTTGCCCGGCGGAACAAGGTCGGCATTCCCTTTGCAAGCGTGGAGGAAGTCCGGGCCGCCTACAGCTTTTCCAATCTCCAGGATTTCCTGGATATCTATTATCAGGGCGCCAATGTCCTGCGGACGGAGGAAGACTTTCGTGATCTGGCGCTGGCCTATTTTGAGCGGGCGGCAGCGGACAATGTGGTGCATGCGGAAATCTTCTTCGATCCGCAGACGCACACGGCCAGGGGAATCCCCTTCCGAGTTGTGGCGGACGGGCTGCTCGACGCGATGGATCGGGCAGAGGCAAAATATGGTCTCACCTCCAAACTTATCCTCTGCTTTCTTCGTCATCTGGACGAGGAGGACGCTTTTGCGGCGTTCCGCGAAGCCGAACCCTATTTCGGCCGGATTGCGGCCGTTGGACTGGATTCATCCGAGGTCGGCCACCCGCCCCGGAAATTTGCGCGTGTCTTCGAGGCAGCGGGCGATGCCGGATTGCTGCGGGTCGCCCATGCAGGGGAGGAGGGGCCGCCCGAATATATTTGGGAGGCGCTTGATCTGCTGAACATTGACCGGCTCGACCATGGCAACCGCTCGCTCGAAGATCCGCTGCTGGTGGCTCGGCTGGCGCGGCAAGCGATGACCCTGACGGTATGTCCGCTATCCAATCTCAAGCTTTGCGTTGTTGATGACATCGGCAATCATCCGATTGGCAGGATGCTGGAGCTGGGTCTTCGCGCGACGGTCAATTCCGATGATCCGGCCTATTTCGGTGGCTATGTGAATGACAATTTCCGTGCCCTGGCAGAAACGGGGAAGCTGGGCCGCCGGGACTTCCAGACGCTGGCCCGCAACAGCTTTCTTGGTTCATTCCTTCCGCAGGAAGAGATCGTCAGGCATTTGGCTGCTGTCGATGCTGCTTGCTGATGCGCGGCCATAGGCCCGTATGAAAGCATCCACTGCATAGGCCGCTTCAGCCGCCCTTTCCTCTGGCGTAGGAAGGCCGATGACATTCAGCAGAAGCTTTTGATGGCATCCGGTCATGCAGAGGCCCATGAGATGATCCGCCGCGATGCTCGTGTCGACCCTCCGGACCGACCCTTCCTCGACGCATTGGTCCAGATAGTCGGCGATCAGGGTTTTGACTGCCTTCAGGCGCTCATAAAAAATCCGGCCAAGTTCCGGGAAACGTCCGCCTTCGCCGTTGATCAGGCGATGGAGCTGAATCGCAGGAGGATCGCTGAGCTTCTGGACGAATTGCAGGCAAAGACGGGCGAGCGTCGAATGCACATCTTCATGCAATTCCAGGACTTCGAGGAGGTCCTGTTTGAACTTGGCGGTGGCGTCCTCCAGCACTGCCGAGAACAGATCCTGCTTTGACGGGAAATAGCTCCACAATGTTCCTTTGGACCCGCCCAGGGTAGCGGCGATGTCCGACATGGTCGTTGCTGCATAGCCGCGCTCGAAAAAAGATTGGCGGGCCACCTCCAGGATGCAGGCCCGCCGTTCATATTTCCGCGCTTCTCTTCTGCTCATCTCCATGATCATATTTCATAATATGTGCTTTGTGGACAGGGAATGCTGAAACTGGAGGACCCTGACTGTCAGCCGGCAAAAGCTTTCTCAATCACATAGTCGCCCGGCTTGGCGTTCGATCCCTCCTGAAAGCCCAGCCGTTCCAATATGGCTTGGCAATCCCGGATCATGTCCATGCTTCCGCAGAGCATGACGCGATCTTGGGAAGGATCGAGTCGCTTCTCTCCGGCTGTCGTGCGGAACAATTCGGGCTCCTGCATCAACGCGGTAATCCTCTTCTGGGTGGGGAAGGGCTCCCGCGTGACTGTGGGGATATAGCTCAGTTGCACCAGAGCCTGATCCTGCACCAAAGGATCGCCTGCCAGCAAGCCGGTCAGTTCGTTGCGATAGGCAAGGTCGCTCACCCGGCGCACGCTGTGAACCACCACCACCTGCGCGAAGCGGTCGTAAACATCGGGATCGCGGATGATCGAGAGGAAAGGGGCGAGCCCCGTTCCGGTCGCAAGCAGGAACAGGCGTTTCCCGGGCGTCAGAGCATCGGTGACCAGGGTTCCTGTTGTCTTGCGCGCCAGATAGACCTCATCGCCAGGCCGAACTTGCTGCAGCCTTGATGTAAGCGGCCCTTCCGGAACCTTGATGGACAGGAACTCCACCTCATCGGCATAGGCGGGGCTCGCGATGGAATAAGCGCGGAGAATGGGTCTG
>DATEFI010000321.1:0-3810 GCA_035280705.1 Rhizorhapis sp.
TATTGGCTGGCTGATAGGGCAGACGCTCGTGCTCTATGTCATCGTGCTCGTGCCGCTGCTGTTCGTTGGGCGCCGCATAGGAAGGCCGCTCAAGGACCTCACCCAGTCAGCCGAGCAGTTCGCGACCACGGGTGCTGCCGAACCCGTGCAGGAACGGGGGCCGGGGGACGTCCGGCGTCTCACCACGGCTTTCAATGCCATGCGCGCGCGTTTGCTGGCGATGCTGACGGAAAAGGACCGGATGCTGGGCGCCATCGGCCATGACCTGCGCACGCCCCTCGCCTCGCTCCGGGTGCGGGCGGAGTCGGTGGAGGATGAGGGCGAAAGAGCGCGGATGACAGAAACCATCCTGGAGATGAACCGTACGCTCGACGACATATTGTCCCTGGCACGCGCGGGGCGGAGCATGGAGCCGGTTCAGCGGGTCGATCTGGCGGCGCTGGCCGATGCCGTTGTGGAGGACTTCATCGAGCTTGGCAGCAATGTCTCCTTGGCCGAAAGCGACCGTCTGGTTGCCTCGATAAAGCCGCAGCTAATGAAGCGGGCGCTTCGGAACCTCATTGAAAATGCCCTCAAATATGGTGGCCATGCCCATGTCGAAGTGCATCGGCATGCTGAAGACATCCATATTGATGTGACGGACGAGGGGCCCGGCATGCCTGAGCATCGCATGGCGGAAATGATGGAGCCCTTCACGCGAATCGAGGAGTCGCGCAGCCGCGATACGGGCGGTGCGGGATTGGGGCTGGCGCTGGTCCGGGCGATCATGGCCGAACATGGCGGGGAATTGCGTCTCTCCAACCGCCCGGAGGGCGGACTGCGCGCAAGTCTGGTGCTGCCGAAAATGCCCGCAGATCAGGCGTAGATCATCTTTTGTTGGATTGCTTTGTCTCCGTTCGTCCCGAGCGCAGTCGAGGGACCTTGGTTCGCATGAACATGTCTCGACTTCGCTGGACACGAACGGAAATGGACGAGTGATTTCAATGCGGAGAAACCTGCTCCAGCACAATGTTCAGCCTAATTCCGGCTGGCCCAGCAGCGTGTCGACCCAGCGAATGGCGATGGCGCTTGCCTGATCGCCGGAAAGGGTCGAGGAATCGAGTGATAATTCCAGCCAGAGGCCGTCGACCAAGGCCGTCAGGGCGATGGCGACCGGCCCCCTCTGCGCCGGCGGAAGGCCGCAATCTGCCAGCAATGCTTCCAGCTCGGCCCGGAACGCGGCATAGCTTTCCTTGTGGATCGCCGCGATTTCGGGATCGCTGCGGACCAGGCTCCAAAAGGCGATCCAGGTCGAAAGCACCGCCGGATCCGCGATGGGGGGACGGAAATTGGCGGTGACATAGGCGATAAGACGCGCCCGCTTGTCTTCTCCAGCCTCGGCGACCGCCGCCGCGACGGTTTGAGCCATGCGGACCGTCGTGGCGCGATATGTCTCGGCAATCAGCGCATCAACGCCGTCGAAATAATGGCGCAGCAATCCGGACGACACCCCGGCGCGCAGGCAGATTGCACGAACGGACGTGCCGCCCACCCCTTTTTCCGCAAGGCAGGCCGCGGTGGCGTCAATCATTGCCTGCCGCCGGAAATCAGCGGCTTCACGGGAAAAGGAAGCTCTGTTCATCGGTGACAACCAAGTCCTGAACTCATGAACCTGGCCCCTAGCCCATATTGTGCATTTTTTCCAGTTGTTATACGTTCGTAAAACAGCTGGACGACCCATTTGCGCGGCATTAGCGCGATCCATTCCATTACTCCAGCGCGATGGAACCGCGATGGCCCGTTCCCATGACAATCCGGATGCTCTGATCATCGGCGGCGGTCACAATGGCTTGGTGTGCGCGTTCTACCTCGCTCGTGCCGGGCTCAAGATTTGCATCCTCGAACGCAGGCATGTGATTGGGGGCGCGGCTGTGACGGAGGAGTTTCATCCCGGCTTTCGCAACAGCACGGCAAGCTACACGGTCAGCCTGCTTCAGCCCAAGATCATCCGGGACATGGCTCTTGCCGACCATGGCTATCAGGTGATCGAAAGGCCGATCGCCAATTTTCTGCCCTTGGACGAAGGCAATTACCTCAAGATGGGCGGAGCGCTGGAGCGGACGCAGGCGGAGGTCCGGCGCTTTTCCGTGCGTGACGCGGAGGTGCTGCCGGCCTATCTGGATGCGCTCGAAACAGCGGCGGGGCTGTTGCGCGGCCTGGTCCTGCGGGCGCCGCCCAATGCAGGGGATGGATTGAGGGGCCTTGTCGAGGGACTCTTGCAGGCGCGGCGGTTGCGCGGATTGTCCCTTGTGGAACAGCGCGACATGCTGGACCTTTTCACCAAGAGCGCGCGGGATTTTCTGGACGGCTGGTTTGAAAGCGAGCCGATCAAGGCGGGCCTTGGCTTTGATGCCATGGTTGGAAATTATGCCAGTCCCGACACGCCGGGCAGCGCCTATGTCATGCTGCATCACGTCTTTGGCGAGGTGAACGGGAACAGGGGCGCCTGGGGCCATTGTGTCGGCGGAATGGGGGCTCTGACGCAGGCGATGGCGAAGGCTTGCCGGGCCGTGGGAGTGGACATCCGGCTCGATGCGCTCGTGGAGCAGGTGCTGGTGGATGGCGGACAGGTCGCGGGTGTCCGGCTACAGGGCGGCAAGGAAATTGTTTCCTCGACCGTGATCGCCAATGTCGGGCCCAAGCTGCTGTACGAGCGGCTGATGGAGCCGGATGACCTGCCCGCCGATTTCCGCCGCCGGATGAAGGGGTACAAGGTTGGTTCCGGCAGCTTTCGCATGAATGTGGCGCTTGCCGGGCTGCCGCGTTTCACTTGCTTGCCGGAGCCGGGCGAGCACCACCGTTCGGGCATCATCATTGCGCCTTCGCTCGACTATATGGACCGCGCCTTCAACGACGCACGCCTATGGGGCTGGGCGAAGCGGCCCATAGTGGAGATGCTGATCCCTTCCACAGTCGATGACAGCCTGGCGCCAGCGGGCGCGCATGTGGCGAGCCTCTTCTGCCAGCATTTCGCCCCCGAACTGCCCGATGGCCGTGACTGGGACGCGGAAGAAGACAGGGCGGCGGATGCGGTGATCGATACGGTGGAGGAACATGCGCCTGGATTTCGCGCTTCGATCCTGGGCCGGTCGGTGCTCTCACCCAAGGGCCTGGAGCGCACATTCGGCCTTTCGGGCGGGGACATCATGCATGGGCGCATGTCATTGGATCAGCTTTGGGCAGCCCGGCCAGTGCTGGGACATGGCAATTATCGGGGACCGGTAAAGGGTCTCTATATGTGCGGCGCGGGAACGCATCCGGGCGGCGGCGTCACAGGCGCGCCCGGCCACAATGCCGCACAGGCAGTGCTTGCGGACTGCGGACTGTTCCGCCGTCTTCCCTTTATCGGCGGGGCTCGTCCTCGTCCGTCCAGTCCTCGGGATCGATGAAAGGCTCGTCGGTATCTTCGATGATATCCAACTGATCCTCATCATCCTCTATTTCGTCATCGTCGGTCAGGTTGCCGTCGATGTCGGGAGGAATGTCGGTCTGGATCGTGCCGTCGGTGGGGCCGCGCCCCTCGGCCTCAAGGATTTCGGCGCGTTGGGATTCGTCATAATCCTCATCCGGGGGAAGATCGGCAGGGCCCCGGTGCTTTTGCTGACCATAGCCATGGGTGGGAAGAATGCCGGGGTCTTCCTCATCGGGCCGGGGATCGGGCTTCTTGCCAATGTCGGACATGATTGTTCCTTCACACAATATAGGGAACCGGCGCGAACCAGGTGACGGCGGCGACCAGGACCACGATGAAGAGAGCAAGGACAACCGCAA
>DATEFI010000322.1:0-3147 GCA_035280705.1 Rhizorhapis sp.
AAGGGGAAAACCTATGGGCTCCAACAGCAATATCAACGATGCAGTCAAAACCTATCACGGCTTCCTGGGCCTGATGAAATGGGGCACGATCGCCTGCTTGGCCGTAGGGGCGCTTGTTGTACTCCTGATCGCCTGACGCCCTAGAAACCAATGAAAATAGCTGTTCTGAAAGAGCAGGCCGAAGGTGAGCGGCGGGTATCCGCCACGCCTGAGACGGTCAAGAAGTTCATTGGCCTGGGCGCCGCCCTGGCCGTTGAGCAGGGAGCGGGCGAATCAGCCTCTATCGCGGACGCCGATTATGCCGCTGCAGGCGCAGCGATCGGCAGCCGGGCGGAGACGCTGAAGGATGCGGACATCATCCTGGGCGTGCAGGGGCCGCCGGTGGAGAGCCTCAATGGGGTCAAATCTGGCGCCATGCTGGTCGCCGGGCTCAACCCCTTTGGCGAGCGGGGGCGGGTCGATGCCTACGCCGATGCGGGGATCGAGGCGCTGGCGATGGAATTCATGCCCCGGATCACCCGCGCGCAATCGATGGATATTCTTTCATCGCAGTCCAACCTTGCAGGCTACAAGGCAGTGCTCGATGCCGCCGCCGAATATGGCCGGGCCTTTCCGATGATGATGACGGCGGCCGGAACCGTTTCGGCCGCGCGCGTCTTCATCATGGGCGTGGGCGTCGCTGGGCTTCAGGCCATCGCGACCGCCCGCCGCCTGGGTGCCCAGGTTTCGGCGACCGACGTCCGGTCGGCGACGAAGGAGCAGATCCTTTCCCTTGGGGCGAAGCCGATCTTCGTTGAAAATGTCGCGGGAATCGAGGGGGAAGGCTCCGGCGGTTATGCGACGGAAATGTCGGAGGAATATCAGAAGGCGCAGGCTGAGCTGGTATCCTCGCACATCGCCAAGCAGGACATTGTCATCACTACCGCGCTGATCCCCGGACGGCCGGCGCCGCGCCTCATCAGCGATGCGCAGATCGCCACGATGAAGCCGGGCAGCGTCATTGTCGATCTTGCTGTCGAACAGGGCGGCAATGTCGAAGGCGCGCTTCTTGGCCAGGTGGTCGTGAAGCACGGAGTCAAGATCGTCGGCCACAAGAATGTGCCGAGCCGCCTTGCTTCGGACACGTCCGCGCTGTTCTCGCGCAACCTGTTCAACTTCCTCTCGGCCTTCTGGGACAAGGAAAAGAACGCGCCGGTGCTCGATGAGGAAATCGGCACTGCGATCCGCCTGACCCAGGGGGGCAAGGTTGTGAGCCAGAGGTTGCTTTCAAGCTGACATCATGTCCGTTCGTGTCGAGCGAAGTCGAGACACGTGCGCACTACACCAACGTCCCTCGACTTCGCTCGGGACGAACGGGGAGTAGGAATATGGATTTTATCTCCATCCTGTCGATTTTCGTGCTGGCGTGCTTCGTCGGCTATTATGTGGTCTGGTCAGTGACGCCGGCGCTCCACACGCCGCTGATGGCGGTGACCAACGCCATTTCCTCCGTCATCATCGTGGGCGCCCTGATCGCCAGCGCGGAAGCCAGCAGCATGACCGCCAAATGGCTGGGCCTTGTTGCGGTTGCCATGGCGGCGGTCAATATCTTCGGCGGCTTTGCCGTCACTGAGCGCATGCTTGCCATGTACAAGAAGAAGGAGCGCTGAGCATGCACGAAGTCGCTGGCGTTCCTGCCTGGGTCGCACTCGCCTATCTGATTGCGGGCGTCTGTTTCGTCCTGGCCCTTCGCGGCCTTTCCAGCCCTGCGTCAAGCCGCCGTGGCAACAAGTTCGGCATGGCGGGCATGACCATTGCCGTCGGCACTACGCTCGTCACGCATGATATTGCCAGCATTGGCGAGATCGTTGCCGCCATCGCCGTGGGCGGTGTCATTGGCTTCATCATCGCGCGCAAGATCGCGATGACCGCTATGCCGCAACTTGTGGCAGCCTTCCACAGCCTCGTCGGTCTTGCCGCCGTACTGGTGGCGGCGGGCGCGTTCCTCAGTCCGCAGGCCTTCGGCATCGCGGGTCCTGATGGGGTCATCCATCTGGTGAGCCGGGTGGAGATGGGCCTTGGCGTCGCCATTGGCGCCATCACTTTCGCCGGCTCGGTGATCGCCTTTCTGAAGCTGAACGGCAATATGTCCGGCGCGCCGATCATGCTGCCCGCGCGGCATGTGATCAATCTCGGCACGCTCGCAGCCATCATCGGTCTTATCGCCTATTTCCTGACCGACCAGAGTCCCTGGGTGTTCTGGACAGTGACGGCGCTGTCCTTCATCATCGGCTTCCTGCTGATCATCCCGATCGGCGGCGCGGACATGCCGGTGGTCGTGTCGATGCTGAACAGCTATTCCGGCTGGGCGGCAGCGGCGATGGGTTTCACGCTCGGGAACAGCGCCATGATCATCACCGGCGCGCTGGTGGGCTCTTCGGGTGCGATCCTCAGCTACATCATGTGCAAGGCGATGAACCGCAGCTTCATCAGCGTCATAGCGGGCGGCTTCGGTGCAGAAAGCGGCGGCGGCGCTGCGGCTGCCGCGACCGACCGGCCCTGGAAGCGCGGCTCGGCCGAGGACGCTGCCTTCCTCATGGAGCAGGCCGAACAGGTCGTCATCGTTCCAGGCTATGGCATGGCCGTCGCGCAGGCTCAGCATGCGCTGCGCGAAATGGGCGACCTCCTCAAGGAAGCGGGCGTCAAGGTCAAATATGCCATTCACCCTGTGGCGGGGCGTATGCCGGGCCATATGAACGTGCTGCTTGCCGAGGCTAGCGTGCCCTATGACGAGGTGTTCGAGCTGGAGGACATCAACAGCGAGTTCGCCCAAACCGACGTCGCGTTCGTCATCGGCGCCAATGACGTTACCAATCCCGCGGCGAAGACCGACAAGACCTCGCCGATCTATGGCATGCCCATTCTCGACGTGTCGAAGGCAAAAACGGTATTGTTCGTGAAACGCTCCATGGGCGGTGTGGGTTATGCCGGCGTTGATAATGATGTCTTCTACATGGATAACACCATGATGCTCTTGGCCGACGCCAAGAAGATGGTAGAGGAGATCGTCAAGAATCTCGATTAGACAAAGGGTAGCAATGCGGAAAATCGGCCTCATTGGAGGTATGAGCTGGACGTCGACCGTCCGCTATTACCAGATCATCAACG
>DATEFI010000323.1:0-4071 GCA_035280705.1 Rhizorhapis sp.
CGCCGAAAGCATGATCATATTCTCATCATTATAGGGCGGCATTCCGCCCGGAATGGGCCGCGCCGGATTGCTCTCGAAGGTCCGCACCGCCTCATCGCCGTCATAGATGCGCCGGTGGCAACTGTGGCAATCGAAGAAGTAGAATTCAGGAAAGACCCCGTCATTGCCCATCTCATGATCGGTATAGAGCGATAGCGAGCGCTGCAGCGCCATGCTCTGCCCGATTGCCCAGAGCTTCACATTGTCCGTCCGCCCCTTTCGCCGGGCATAATCGCCATCCTCATCATGGTGTTGCTGCAGCGTGGAAAAGAGATCGAGTTCGAAGCTGATCCTCGGATGCCCCGCTGCCATGATGCGGTGCGTGACGAACTGCCCGCCATTGGCGCTGCCGAAATGACAGTCGAGACAGACCGAAGCCCGCGCGCGGGGATCATCCAGCGGGATCATGCCCTTCGCGATATTGGCCGCGTGGGTTGCGCCCACCGCATAATGGCTGGAAATCCATTCGGACGCCCCGCCATGGCAGCTTTCGCAGCCGACGCCGTCGGAGAGCTGGAACCGGGCGCCGCGCTTTCCGGCCGGCGCGGGATCGGCATGGCAGCCAAGGCACAGGGGCGATGCACTTGCATTGCCGATGCCCAGATTGCGGGCGATCTGGCGGCTGCGCATGTTGGAAAGCACCGCAAAGGCCCGGCTATGCGCGCCGCCCGGGGTGGACGGCTCCTGCCAGCGCATGAGTTCATCCTGGCGCACAATCCTGCCGTCGGCTTCCATGCGGCCATGGCAGGTCGTGCCCGCGCAGGACGCGACACCCAGATGAATATTCCTGTCGCCTGAAGTCGCCGCATCAACCGGCGCCGTGGTGGGAGAAGCCCCGGAGAACAGGACGAAACCCGCCAGGACGAGGAGAATGACAGCCACCGCCCATAAGGTCCGATGGCTGGCTGTCTCTCTTCCCCATGGCATTGTTCGTTCATCCCCCCTTGACCGGTGCGTTGTGCTTATCGGCCCCTTGTGCGTGCCTATTGCCGGGCCAAGCCATTGCTTTCAAGCCTTTTGGCCTTTCCCTAACGTCAATCCTGTCCGGGTTCCGTGCAGCCCGCCCTTTCCCCACCGGCTTCGCAGGCAGGCATCCACAGATCGTCATTGCCGGCGCCCGTCACTGGTTCATCGATCAGCGGGGGGTAGCCGAAGGGTTCGAAGTCCTTCAATTCCACCACCATGGTCGGGAAAAGGTCCGACCCGGTGCCGCTTTCGCCTACCTCCAGCGGGTCGCGAATATTATCATGGGGCGGCGGCAAATTGGGGAGTTCATCAATATTGACCGTGCACAAGACCGGGCTGGCGATCAGACAGCCGTTGACAGTGGAGCGCTGATCAAAATTTCCGCTGCTCGGTCCTACCACTCCGTTGATGCGGACAAGCGGAATCACGTCCAGGCCGCTAAGCATCGCGCCCGTCGTCTGCACCAATTGACCATTCACAATGATGCGGGTTGCAGCGGAACCGGTCGAAATATCCAGCGTGTCCGTGAGCGCCGCAAACCCCCTTCGATCCGCGAAGGCATCAGACGCGCCGACATTCTGAATATAAAGGCCCTCATCTACATTGGCAAAAATCGTGCCTGCGCTGATTATGCTGTCGCGGACGACGACGTCATTCAATGCGAGCCGTGCGGATATCGCGTCGGTGTCCTGTGCCGCGCGGACATCGGATATGGCATCTGCGGTAGCCATAAAGACTTCGGCTGCTTCGAAATTGACGCGGCCGATAATTCCGCCATTGGAATCCGACAGGCGGATGGAAGCGTTTTCCGCGTCCACTTCAATCGCGCCGGGACCTGTAGTTCCTGACGCGGTAAAGAATAGCTGATTTTCGGCACCAAGGCCTGTGAGCGCCACATCGCCGACAATCTGAATGTCTCCCCCCGACAGGATGGAGAGCGACCCATTGGCACCCAAATTGCCGCTCGCAACGCTTGCGCGGCTCGCCATGCTGAAGCTGTCGACGACCAGATCCGGCTCGGCGGATCCGCCAAAAGTGCCGCTGATCGCGATGTCGTCGGAAAAGAGCCTCAGCATCTCGGCGGCAGACAGGCTGTATCCCGATGCACTGTCTCCGCCTCCGACAAAGGTTGGATTCATGGTGCGGGAATTGGCGAGTGTCAGCAAGGCGGTGTTTCCGGCAGTGCCGAGTTGAGCGTTGGTCCCGATGACGATATTGCCCGAACTGACGCTGATGATGCCGGCATCGGACAGGCCGGAAAAGCTTGCAGTTCCAAAACTGCTGATTTGGATAGAAGCGGCGGCGAGATTCCCGATCGCAAGATCGCCCGAAGTGCTGCCAAGCGCTATGCCTCCGCTCGCTGTGCCGGAGCCTAGTATCAAGCCATTATCGGCGACAATGGACAGGTCGCCAGCGCTTGCAGTGGCAAGGGCAACATTCAGGATGCCCAGTGAACGAATGTTTATGGCCTGGCCGGTTGATTGGACCATGCCTGACGCGTCGAGATCGGTCGCTACCGAGACGATGCCATTGGCGGCGTTGAGCAGGACTGGTCCGCCCGAGCGCAGCCGGTCGGTAACGATGTATCCCCCTGAACTGAATGTCATCGAGCTAGCGCCGCTGAAGAGGCTGCCGCTCTCGCCTTGAATGAAACCGAGGCTGGCCAAATTGATGGAATCGGCCAGGATCGAAGCAGTGGGCGACGCGGTCTGGTTGCTGTGCCGGACGATGATATTCTGTCCGGCATCCAGTTGAAGGGCTCCGGTCACGGCAAAACTTCCGGCGCCATCAAGATTGAATTCGGCATTGCCGCCCGTGCTGATGGTGGCGGCGCCTCCAATGCTGAGCGAGTCCCCGGCGCCGGTGAAATAAAAGCCAGCGCCGTTGGCCGCAGGGCCTGTTCCTGTCGCGATCAGGTCGCCGGTCACGGCCAAACCGCCCCCCGAGCCTGCGGTATTGCTGACTTCCATGCGGCCCGAAAAAATGGTGGTGCCGGTGCCGCTGACGTTGAAGCTCAGATCTCCCACCCTGCGCACGCCCGTGGGAGCGGCTGTGCCGCCGTTGCTGAACCGCGTAGTGCCGCCAGTCCCGTCGCCCACCGCTCCGGCAAGGCCGCTGCCCGCCGAGCCTGCCGCGCCGCCAATGCCCTGCGCTGCCAGGGACAGGGTGGGCAAGTCATAGCTCGCATCCTGCGCGTCGAACCTTGCTGAACCGCCGTTGCCGTTGCCGCCGGACCCCGCATTGCCAAAGCCGAAGCTGTCGCCGCCTGCGCCGCCTTCGCCACTGGCAAGAATTTCCAGAGATGTTGCGGTGATGCTGGCGCCGGCATTCAGGGCAACAGCTGCGGTGCCGCCAAATCCATTGCCTCCGGAGGTCGCATCGCTGTCCGACACCTCGTCCGTGTTCCCGCCAAGGCCATAAGCGTGGATGAAAATATCTCCGGCGTTCAGCGTGCCGCTGGCGACCATCAACTGCGACGTTCCGCCTGTGCCATTTCCGCCAGCGGCCATGAGGTTGCCGGGGCTGCTCGGCGATCTTGCGAAGCCGCCGGTGCCCAGTGTCGAAAGGGCGAGCATGCCCGTTATATCCGCAAATCCGCCATTGACGTTGAAGATGGCCGTGCCGCCAAACCCGTCGGCTGCGATAAAGGCTGTGGCACCGGCGCTTTCTCCCGCCTCGCCGCCCAGGCCGACGGCGCCAAGCATGATCGATTGTGCGCTCAGCAGACCGCCCAGCACATCCACACGAACAGAGCCGCCCGTGCCGGTGCCGCCATTGCCACTGCCGAAATAATCGCCGGGAATGGGCAGGCCATAGCCATCGGCGTGGACGTTGAGATTGCCGAAGGTCATGGCGGCGCTGTTGGCGGTGCCCGGCAATAGCTGAAGCAGGACCGTGCCGCCGGTCCCATCACCCGCCGTGCCGCCGGTCATCTCATACCCGCCAAAGCCATCGGCCGATAGGAACATGTCGCCGTCCGATGCGAATATTCCGTCCTGTGCCGTGATCGTGATCGTGCCGCCGGTGCCTCTTCCGCCGACGAAGCCCTCACCGCCCCTTGCATTG
>DATEFI010000324.1:0-5831 GCA_035280705.1 Rhizorhapis sp.
GCCCAGCTCGATCTTCTTGGCTATCCGTTTCTGTTCATTCTCGTCCGCGAAGACATAGGCTGCGTTCCAGGAATAGCGCGCTTCGAAGCGCCGTCCCGCCGCCCAATAGGCATCGCCCAGATGTTCATTGACCGTCGCGTCGGAGGGCGCTCGGGCGACCGCCTTTTCCAGCACGGGAATGGCATTCTTGACGTCGCCATTCACATAATGCGCCCATCCAAGCGAGTCCGTGATCGCCGCGTCATCGGGGCGCAGGTCGCTGGCCTTTTCGATCAGCGCCAGTGCCTGCCCGACATTCTGCCGCCGTTCGATCTGGGCATAGCCCAGATAGTTGAGGATCGCCGGTTCATTGGGCGCCAGCGCGGCGGCTTTCTCCAGTTCCGCTTTGGCTTCATCCCAACGCCCTGCCTGCTCAAGCGCGCCGCCCTTCAGCAGGTACAGGGTCCAGGGGAGCGGGCTTTCGCCGAATATGTCCATCGCCTTTTGATAGGCATCGGCGGCCGCCTGATGCTCGTTGCGGCGGGAAAGCAAGCCGGCCAGCCGGATATAGTCCCCGGAATCCGCGCCGGAGACGGCAACGGCCTTCTGAGCCATCGCAAGCGCCATATCGCTGTTTCCCATGTCGAGCACGGCCGCGATGCGCACATCATTGGCCGACCAGGCGACGGGAGACTTCCCCTTGACACGGCTAAGCTCTTGATAAGCAAGCTCCGGCTGGCCCGCATTCACGAGTTCCCGCGCCACCTGCACCCGATATTCGTCGGCCTTCGGATCAGTGAAGGAGGCAATGCGCGCCATGGTCAAGGCCAATGTGCGGCTGCTTTCGCCCGACAGATCTTCTGCAAGCCGGAAGAGCAGCCGGGCATAGCCCTGCGCGGCGGTGCTGACCTCCGGCCGCTGCGGCCTTTTGCCTGCCTCTATGCCCTGGCGGAACCGGACAGCATCCTTGCTGCGGATATTGAGAAGCCCCTCCGCCGCTTCCTTCCAGCGGAGACTGGCCAGCCTGGCCGCGGCGGTCATGCGAAAGCCCGGCAGCAGGTTGGTGCGCAAAGCCACGGCTTGCTGCACCAGCGGCAAAGCCTGCTCCGCATCATTGAGGGCGAGATATTGCAGCGCCTGGTGCTCCGCCACATAGCGGCGCGTCAGCGAAGCGATGCTCTTCTCCTGCGGCAGCACGGGCGGTGCATATTGCCCTTTGGACAGCGAAATCCAGCTGGTGACGATCGGCGCCAGAAAGGCGAAATTGCGCTCGGCGACCAGCCGCTGGGTCAAGACGTCCGCCGCCGTCCAATCCTTCTCCTGCAGCGCCTCCGACAACAGCAGCAGGGTGCCGTCCGGCGGCAGCGCCAGTTCGCGGTCCAATATGTGCGCCGCGCGGAGAGCAAGCTTCTTGTCGCCACTTTCCAGAGCCTGACGATAGGATCGCAGCGCCAGAACGGGGCTCCCGGGATCAATGGACAGCGCCCGTTTGTAGCTTGCCACTGATGCACCAAGCGCGCCATCACCATCGGCAAGGCGCGCCCGGGCATAATCGTGCAGTGCTTCCCTCTCCACATTCCGGCTGGCAAGAGCAGGCGCGGCGAAACCGGCCAGCCCCAAAGGCAGGATCAGCGAAGCCAGGAAAGTCTTACATATTGGGATAATTGGGCCCTCCGCCGCCTTCCGGTACGACCCAGTTGATATTCTGGGCCGGATCCTTGATGTCGCACGTCTTGCAATGGACGCAGTTCTGCGCGTTGATCTGGAAGCGGGGCGACCCTTCCTCCAATCCCACCACCTCATAGACTCCAGCAGGACAATAACGCTGCGCGGGCTCATCATAAAGCGGCAAGTTCTGGCCGATCGGAATGGAGGCGTCCTGCAGCTGCAGATGGACCGGCTGATCCTCCTCATGATTGGTGCTGGAAAGGAACACCGAAGAGAGGCGATCAAAGCTGATCACGCCGTCGGGCTTGGGATATTCGATCTTGTGCGCCTGATCCTTGCGCCAAAGCTTCGCATAATCGGGCTCGTGCTTCATGGTGACCGGCAGGCCCATCTTCAGCATCCGCATCCACATGTCGGTGCCGGCCACGAGCGTGCCCAAAGTGCCGCCGAATTTCTCCAGCGATGGCTGTGCGTTGCGGACCAGCTTCAGCTCCGTTGCGATCCAGCTATTGTCGACCGCCTCGTCATAGGACGCAAGCTCATCGCCCTCGCGGCCGGCGGCGATGGCTGCGAAAGCGGCCTCGGCGGCAAGCATGCCTGACTTCATCGCCGTGTGGCTGCCCTTGATCCGCGGCACGTTGACGAAGCCCGCCGAACAGCCAATGAGCGCGCCGCCCGGGAAGCTGAGCTTGGGCACCGACTGCCATCCGCCTTCATTGATGGCCCGCGCGCCATAGGAGACGCGGCGGCCGCCCTCCAATATCTCGCGAATCCTGGGATGCTGCTTCCACCGCTGGAATTCCTCGAAGGGCGAAAGCCAGGGATTTTTGTAACCGAGCCCCACCACAAAGCCCAGGGCCACCTGCCCGTTCGCCTGATGGTAGAGGAAACCGCCCCCATAGGCGTCGGTCAGCGGCCAGCCCTGGGTGTGGATGACACGGCCCGGCGCGTGCTTTGCGGGATCGATGTCCCACAGCTCCTTAAGGCCGATGCCATAGGTCTGCGGCTGGCAATTCGCCTCCAGATCGAACTGGCGCTTCAATATCTTGGTGAGATGCCCGCGCGCGCCTTCCGCAAAGAAGGTATATTTGGCGTGCAGTTCAAGGCCCGGCTGATAATCGGGCTTGCGGCTGCCGTCGCGCGCAACGCCCATGTCGCCAGTGGCCACGCCTTTGACTGACCCATCCTCATTGTAGAGGATCTCGGCAGCCGCGAAGCCGGGGAAAATCTCCACGCCCAGGCCCTCGGCCTGCTCGGCCAGCCAGCGGCAGAGATTGCCCAACGAACCCGTATAGGTGCCCTTGTTGCTCATGAAGGGCGGCATCAGCAGATGGGGCATTTCCCATTTGCCGGCCGCTGAGAGGAACCAGTGCTGATTGTCATTGACGGGAACCTCCGCCAACGAACAACCCTGCGTGCGCCATTCCGGCAGCAGCTCGTCCAGTGCCTTGGGATCGACCACTGCGCCCGACAAGATGTGCGCGCCGATCTCCGATCCCTTTTCCAGGACGCAGACGGAAAGCTCCTGCCCCGCTTCAACGGCCAGTTGCTTCAACCGTATGGCCGCCGACAAACCCGCAGGCCCGCCCCCGACGATTACCACGTCATAGGGCATCGAATCCCGGTCACTCATTGTCATCTCCTCGTGGCAGCCGACACGGTTCGGGCCGCCTTGCTTTGTTCACGCTTGACCAGATATCCCGATGTCCAATTATTGACCCTTTCGTCAACCTCAGACTGTAATATCGCATGCGGGGAATGGTGGCTTTTCGACAAAGTGATTCAATCGGCAATCTGATCGGCTGGTGGGAACTGGCCGGAGTTACTGTGCCTGTCGCCGATCAGAAGGCGGCGTGGCTTGCGCCGCCTGCACAAATGCAGCCTGAACCTGCAAGAGTCAGACCGGAAAAGACCAGTTCCAAAGGCGAGATGCCTGCGACCCTCGCGGAATTTCTTGAGTGGCGCCGAAGCAGCGCCGATGTTCCCGAGGCGGCCTGGCCGGGAAGCAGAATCCTTCCTGAGCCTCCATCGGACATCGGCATAATGGTGATTTCCGACGTGCCGGATGGCGATGACATGGCGGCCGGAACGCTGCTCTCGGGCAGCACCGGAAATCTGTTTGACCGCATGATGCGGTCCATCGGACTGGAACGCGAGAAGCTCTATCTTTGCTCATTGGCGGCCACACGGCCTCCCGGTGGCCTGCTGGACGCCTCCAGCGCCCAGATGCTCGCGAAGATCATGCATCACCACATAGCGCTTGCCGCTCCGGCCAGGCTCCTGCTGCTCGGAGACAAGACGAGCCGTGCCCTGCTGGCGGCGGATGCGGGGGGTGGACGCGGAAAGTTACACTCTGTTAACCATGCACATGGCACAGTTTCCGCCATAGCCACTTTCCACCCGCGCTTTTTGATGCGACAGCCCGCCGCGAAGGCGGAATGCTGGAAAGATCTGCAAATTTTCATGAAGGAAGCCTGTTTTTGAAGTCCGGCGCCATTTTCCTTGCTGCTTTGCTGGCCAGTGCCGCCCTTCCGGCCGCCGCCAGCCCGACAGCGGTTCCCATTCCAGCCGGACAGACCTCCGCCTCGTCCATTCCCGGCCAGCTCAACGAAAACGAACGCTCCCGCTACCGTGCGATCTTCAGCGCCATTCGCGCCCAGCAATGGGTCGAGGCAAAGGCGATGCTGCAGGCGGCGAGCGACAATGTGCTTCGCCCGGTGGCGCTGGCCGAACTTTATCTTGCGAAAAATTCGCCCAAGGCCGAGCTGTTCGACATACTGGATCTGTTGAACCAGGCTCCCGCCCTCCCGCAGGCGGAGCAGCTCTCACGGCTGGCGCAAAAGCGCGGCGCGCAGATGCTGCCCTCGCTGCCGCAGGTGCAACGGCTCGCCTGGTTTCCAGGCTCGCCGCGCCGGAAGGTTACAGCCACCATCCACGAGGACCCTGCCGCCCAGGCGCTGGGGGCCCAAATCCTTCCCTTCATCAAGAACGATAACCCCGCCGGGGCCGAATCCCTGCTGAGCGCAGGCGAAGCGGGCCTCACGCCTGAAGCGCTCACTGAATGGCGTCAGCGGGTCGCCTGGTCCTATTATATCGGAAATGATGACGCCAATGCCCGGCGGATGGCGGAACGAGCGTTGCAGGGTGGCTCTGGCCCCTGGCTTGCCCAGGCCCATTGGGTGGCGGGGCTCTCGGCATGGCGCCAGAATGATTGCAGCGCCGCCGCCAATGCCTTCGAAAATGTGGCTTCTCGCTCCGATAATGACGATATGCGCGCGGCGGGCTATTATTGGGCCGGACGCAGCCATATGGCCTGCGGCAATGCCGCCAGGGTTCAGCCACTGATGCGCAATGCGGCGCGGCTCGATGAAACCTTCTACGGCCTGCTTGCGGGCGAAGCGCTGGCGATCCAGCCGGCGATGAAGCCGCTGACGCCAAGGTTCGATACCGATGATTGGGCGCGCCTCAAAAATTATTCCAACGTCCGCACATCGATAGCGCTGGTCGAAATCGGCGAGGATGCGCTTGCGGACGACGTGCTGCGGCACCAGGCGCGCATCGGCGCGGTCAATGAGCATGAGGCGCTGCTTCACCTCGCCCGTGGCCTCAGCCTCCCCGAAACCCAGCTTTGGCTGGCGCACAATGCCCCCTATGGACAGCGGCCGGACAGCTATGCCCGCTATCCGACGCCGAAATGGCAGCCCAATAGCGGCTGGCGCGTGGACCGGGCGCTGGTTTTCGCGCACGCGCTGCAGGAATCGAATTTCCGGGCCTCAGTGGTCAGCCCGGCCGGGGCCCGGCGCCTGATGCAGGTCATGCCCGGAACCGCAAAGCTGATGTTCAGCCGCTATGGCGTCGCCGCCGACCCGGCCCAGCTCGACAACCCCGCCGTCAACATGGAATATGGCCAGCGCTATCTGGAAAGCCTGCGTGACGCATCGGCGACCGGAGGGCTGCTGCCCAAGGTCATGGCCGCCTATAATGCCGGGCCTGCCTCGGTCGGCAGATGGAATGTGGAGATTCGCGACAACGGAGACCCGCTTCTCTTCATCGAATCCATTCCCTATTATGAAACCCGCGCCTATGTGACCATCGTCATGCGCAATTATTGGATGTATCAGCGGCAGGCCGGGGAAAAGGCGAGCAGCCTTGCCGATCTGGCCCAGGGTCTCTGGCCGCGCTTC
>DATEFI010000325.1:0-2483 GCA_035280705.1 Rhizorhapis sp.
GATTCGTTCAACATTGCCGCGAAATCATCGCGCGAAGGGAATGCCGTAGAGGCCATAGAGTCTTTCGTCCTTACTTCATGTTGCTGGCCAGCCGGTTGTCTCCGGCGGTCTTTGGCCAAACCGCAGCGCCCGCCCCATGCGTGCACCGCATCCCGCAGAAAAGCGCAATGAAGGACGCCTCAGGCCGGATAAGCGAAAAGGGCGCATAGACAAAGGCCAGGTCCCCCCGGCCTGTCTAGCGCCTCCTGCCGGTCAGCCTTGCCGCTGACCTTCCAGTTGTGCGTCCACAAGCGCGATCGCCTGCCGGACGGCGGCCTCTATACTAAGATCGCTCGTATCTAGCAAGGCCGCGCCTTCGGCTTGCCTGAGCGGAGCGATGGGCCGGTTCATGTCGCGGTCGTCGCGGGCGCGGATGTCCGCCACCAACACGTCGAAGTCGGGATTCAGCCCCCGCTGTTGCAGTTCCAACATCCGCCGTTCGGCCCGTTTTTCCGCGCTGGCGGTGACGTAGAGCTTGACCGGCGCATGAGGCGCGATGACGGTCCCGATGTCGCGCCCATCGAGTACCGCGCCGCCCGCCTGATCGGCAAAGTCCCGTTGCCGCTTCACCAGCGCCTCCCGCACGGCAGGATGGATGGACACGCGGGAGGCAAGCGCTCCCGTCGCCTCGCTGCGCAATTCGGGATCGGAAAAGATCGACTCGTCGAAATGGCAACCGGCCAGCGCCTCCGCTTGGCTATCAGGATCGCCCCCGGCCCGCGCCACTGAAAGACCGACCGCGCGATAAAGAAGGCCAGTATCCAGATGCGGCAGCCGGTAATGTTCGGCAAGCGCGCGAGCGATGGTGCCTTTCCCCGATGCGGCGGGTCCGTCGACAGCGATGATCATGCGCCGCTCCGCATCCGGACAGCCTTGGCAATACCAAAGACCGCAACGCCCATCCACACGAACTCCAGCAGCAAGGACGCCAGGTTGAAATGAACGCTGAGGGAAATGCAGAGCAGGACGGCGCCCACCAGATTGACCGCATTGTACAGCAGCGCATCCACGCGGGCCGCCACATTGTTATAGATATAAGCCCCGACGATGCTCGCGCTGCCGGCAAGGCCGATGACATCGGCAAGAACAGGGTTCACTGCAGCGCCCCCAGCGTCTCCAGCAGCGTGACGAAGCCCGGGAAGCTCGTCGCCACCGGCCGCATATCGTCCACCATGACAACCTTGCTGGACACAAGACCTGCGACGGCAAAGCTCATGGCAATCCGGTGGTCGAGCCTTGTGGAGATGGGACCGCCGCCCGGAAATGGATCGCCATCGCGGCCCTCGATCACCAGGCCGTCTTCAAGCTCCTCGACCTCGACGCCGATCAGACGCAGCCCTTCGGCCATGGCGGTGATACGGTCGGATTCCTTGACGCGCAACTCCTCCAGGCCCCGGAAAATGCTCCGCCCCTTCGCCATGGCGGCGGCGATGAAGGCGATCGGGAATTCGTCGACCATGCTCGGCACCCGCGCCGGATCAGGCTCCGCCGCTTTCAGGGCGGTCGCCGTCACGACGAGGTCGCCGACCGGCTCCCCGCCAGCCTCCCGCGCATTGATGATCTCTATGCCGCCGCCCATCTCGCGGAGCAGTTCGACAAGGCCGGCGCGGGTATCGTTGAGCCCGACATTCTCAATGATGATCCTTGAACCGGGGACCAGCAGCGCCGCCACCATCGGAAAAGCCGCCGACGAGGGATCGCCGGGAACCACGATATGCTGCGGCTTCAGTTCCGCCTCGCCCTCAAGCGAGATGGTGCGGACGCCATCGGAGGCAATATCGACGTCGAGCCGGGCACCGAAGCCCGCAAGCATCCGCTCGCTATGATCCCGCGTCGGCACCGGCTCGATAACCCGCGTGATGCCCGGCGTGTTGAGCCCGGCAAGGAGAATGGCCGACTTCACCTGCGCCGAAGCGACGGGAAGGCGATATTCGATCGGAACCGCCGGGCAGAGGCCGCGCATGGTGAGCGGCAGGCGACCGCCCGGACTCGCCGTGAATTCAGCCCCCATGGCGGACAGCGGCTCGATGACCCGCCCCATCGGCCGCTTGCTCAAGGAAGCATCGCCAATGAAGGTCGCAGTCAGCGCATGGCTCGCGAGCAGGCCCATCAGCAGGCGAGTCGAGGTGCCGCTATTCCCCATGTCGAGCGCCTGACCAGGCTGCAGCAGGCCGCCAACGCCAACGCCGTGGATCCGCCACACGCCATCGTCGCCGCGCAGGATGTCCGCACCCATCGCCCGCATGGCGGCGGCCGTCGCCAGCACATCCTCCCCCTCCAGCAGCCCTTCGACCCGGCTTTCCCCGACGGCAAGGGCGGAAAGCATCAGCGAACGGTGCGAAATGCTCTTGTCCCCCGGCACGGAAATGGTGCCGGAAAGCGGCGGAGCCTTGGTGAAGCTTCTGGGCTGGGCGGAGGGTTCCATGGACAAGGGCAACAGACTT
>DATEFI010000326.1:0-2406 GCA_035280705.1 Rhizorhapis sp.
CCTTTTCGGCGTTGATGACAAGGCCGCCATTGCCGCCCAGGGCATCTGACAGTTCGAGCGCCAGGCCGGTTGCGACAGTCCGGTCCACTACATCGGGCAGATTTATGGTCTTCATGATCCTATCCCCTCTTTTCCTGTTAACCGGCCCGGCGGCCGCGCATGGCGGGTTTGCCAGGCATGCGGACCTCCGGCATGGCTCCGCCGCCGATCTCGAAGCCATTGACGAGCCGGGCGAGTTGATCTGCTTCCGAGGTCAAGCTGCGAGCGGCGGCTGTGCCCTGTTCGACCATCGCGGCATTTTGCTGCGTGCTCTTGTCCATCTCGCGGACCGCCTTGTTCACTTGTTGAAGATTGACGGCCTGGCTTTCGGCAGTGGTGGAGATTTCCGACACCAGCGAGCGAACCTCGCCGATCCTCACCACGATATTGTCGAGCGCCTCGCCGGTCCGGCCGACCAGCCGGACGCCATTTTCCACCTGCCCGGAACTTGATGCGATCAGTTCCTTGATGTCGCGAGCGGCATCGGCCGAACGCTGGGCGAGCGCGCGGACCTCATTGGCGACGACGGCGAAGCCCTTGCCCGCGTCACCCGCACGCGCTGCCTCGACCCCCGCGTTCAGCGCCAACAGGTTGGTCTGAAATGCGATACCATCGATTACGGTCACGATATTGCCGATCTGCGAGGATGATTTCTCAATGACATCCATCGCGCTGATCGCTTCCTTGACGACGTCGCCGCCCAGCGTCGCCTGACGTTCAGTGTCGGTGACGGCTTCTCCCACTGCCACCGTGCTCTGGGCGATCTCCCTGACGGAGTTGGTGACCTGATCCATTGCAGCGGCCGTCTGTTCGAGCGCCGCGGCCTGCTGTTCGGTGCGGCGGGACAGGTCCTCCGTTGCATCGCTGATCTCGGCTGAGCCGCTGTGCACACTTTCGGCGCTGTTGGCGACGGAGCCAAGCACGCCGCACATCTGCTCCGCCATGCTGTTGAAGTCAGCCGCAACCTGCGCATAGGCAGGGGGCAGGTCATGCAGTCGAACGGAAAGGTCGCCAGCGGCCATTTTCCTGAGCATGGAACCCATCTGCCGCACGACCAGCTCCCGATCCGCCCGCTCCGCTTCGAAATAAGCGGTGAGCGCAATGTCGAGGTCAAGCAAGGCCGTCTTGACGAGCGCCGCGATCCGCTTCGCAACAGCCTTCTGGCCAAGTGGTCCAGTAATTCCGGTTCCTGTAGCAGCCGCGATGAGTTTCTCCAGGACCAGCGCGTAACCGCCGATATACCAGCTCGGCTCAAGTCCGATGCGGGCATGAACCGCGCCGACCTTCTCCGCCGCCTCATAATGGCGGGTGGAGGGAGCGCCCGAGAAAAGCCCGTCCCAATGGTCGGCCTGCCTGGCGCTCGCCTGCTGCATGGCCGAACGCGACGGAAAATGCCGGTCAGTTTCGGGATTTCGGGAAATGCGTTCGTAAAGCTTGTCCAGCGCTGCAGCCACATGGCGGCCGAGCAGTTTCCGGATGGCCGGAAACTGATCATAATCGTTCCGGTCAAAGCCATAGAAAGAAAGCCGGCGGTTCAGCTTTTCCCTAGAGCTTGTTTCGCTTGTCATTACGCATTCCTTCTGTTTCGATCAGCCGGAATAACGGCCGCGCTCAAGAATTTTTGAGGAAGGGCGGCTGGGCGGCGCGCGAATTGGCGCCACCCCGGCCAGTCAGAATTCGGCCCAGTCGTCGGCGGCCGATGCAGGCTTCAAAGCCGCGTTGCTGCTGAAGGCGGGCGCCGCCGCCTTGCGAACCAGTCTGGGCGCCGCCGCCGCCGGCCGAGGAGCCCTGCGGGCTGCCCCGCCCGAACGGCCGACATTGAAGCTGGCGACAAGGTTCAGAAGCTGGGCCGCCTCCGAAGCGAGACTGCGCGCCGCAGCAGTGCTTTCCTCGACCATGGCTGCATTTTGCTGGGTCGAACGGTCCATGTCGCCCACGGCGCTGTTCACCTGCTGCAGGTTCGCTGCCTGGTTTTCGGTCGAGGCAGAGATGTCGTTGATGAGGCCGCGAACTTCGCCCACCTTGGTAACGATGCGTTCCAGCATCTGCCCGGTTTGACCCACCAGATGAACGCCGCTCGCCACCTGTTCGGAACTGGTGGTGATCAGGATCTTGATGTCGCGAGCAGCGTCAGCGGAACGCTGGGCCAGCGCGCGGACCTCGTTGGCGACCACGGCAAAGCCCTTGCCCGCATCACCTGCGCGTGCCGCCTCGACGCCCGCATTCAGCGCCAGGAGATTGGTCTGGAAGGCGATGCCGTCGATCACATTGATGATCTGGGCGATTTCCTGCGATGATTTTTCGATGCCATCCATCGCGGTCACTGCGCGGGACACGGTTTGGCCGCCGTCAGAGGCTTCCCGGTGC
>DATEFI010000327.1:0-3021 GCA_035280705.1 Rhizorhapis sp.
TTCGAACGGGACCCCCATGCAAGACTGAAGCAGGCGGTGCACCGCCATGACGAGCTCAGCAGACAAGGTCTGCTGGAGCGCGCCTTCACCTTCGCCTTCCGGGGATTGGTCTATGCCCAGATCTGGGAAGACCCGGTGGTGGATCTGGAGGCGTTGCAGCTTGGCCCGGGCATGCACCTGGTCACGATTGCGAGCGGCGGTTGCAACGTGCTCTCCTATCTTACCGCTGACCCAGCCCATATCACGGCGGTCGACCTCAACACCGCGCATATAGCGCTCAATCGCCTGAAGGTGGCGGCGGCCCAGCATCTTCCCGATCATGACAGCTTCTACCGATTTTTCGGGGAAGCGAACCGGCCGGAGAATGTGAAGGCCTATCGCCAGTTCATCGCCCCCCATCTTGACGAAACCTCCCGCCGCTATTGGGAGGGGCGCGACCTGATCGGGCGGCGGCGCATCAGCGGCTTTGCGCGTAATTTCTACCGTCAGGGGCTGCTCGGCCGCTTCATCGGCGGGTCGCAGTGGCTCGCCCGCCTCTATGGCGTGGACCCGCGCGAAATATTGGCGGCCAATTCCATCGATGAACAGCGGGCCATCTTCGAAACGCGCTTTGCCCCGGTTTTCGAGAAACGCTTCATCCGCTGGCTCACCAGCAATCCCGCCTCGCTGTTCGGCCTTGGCATTCCGCCGGCCCAATATGAAGCACTGCTCGGCGACGAACGGGAGGGCATGGTGAAGGTGTTGCGCGACCGGCTGGAGAAGCTCGCCTGCGATTTCGACATTCGCCAGAATTATTTCGCCTGGCAGGCTTTCGGCCAGGGCTATGGCGGACCGCAAGCGCCGGTGCCGCCCTATCTGGAGGAGGCGAACTACCGCGCCGTCGTCGAGAGGGCGGGGCGCGTCGAAGTGCGTCACATGAATTTTGTGGATTATCTTCGCGATTGTCCGGCGGCCAGCCGCGACCGCTATATCCTGCTCGACGCGCAGGACTGGATGACCGATGCGCAGCTCACGGATTTGTGGACGGAGATCAGCCGCACCGCCCGTCCGGGAGCGCGGGTCGTGTTCCGCACCGCCGCCGAGCCGACGCTTCTCCCCGGCCGCGTGCCGGAGGCGATCCTGTCGCGCTGGCGCTATGAGGAAGCGGCATCGCGCGATTTCACGCGGCGCGACCGCTCGTCCATCTATGGCGGCGTACATCTCTATGTGCTGGCGGATTCATGAACGCCAGCGCATCGCCGCTCACCGCGGGCGCGCACATGGACCGCATCTACCGCCGCCAGCGGCATATATATGACCTGACCCGCAAATATTATCTGCTGGGCCGGGATGCATTGCTCCGCGACCTCGCCCCTCCCCCCGGCGGCAGCGTGATCGAGATCGGCTGCGGGACCGGCCGCAACCTCATCCAGGCAGCGCGGCTTTGGCCGGAGGCGCGGCTGTTCGGGCTGGATGTGTCACCCGCCATGCTGGAAACGGCGCGGGCGAATATAGGGCGGGCTGGTCTGTCGGACCGAATCATGGTTGCCGAAGGTGACGCGACCGGTTTTGAAGCCTTGGGCCTGTTCGGGCAGGCGCGTTTCGACCGGGTCTTCCTCTCCTACACGCTTTCGATGATCCCGGACTGGCAGCGCGCGCTTGATCAGGCGGCCAGCCTGCTGGGTCCGGGTGACGAGCTTCGTATAGTGGATTTTGGCCAGCAGGAGCGGCTGCCAAGGGCCTTCCGGGCCATGCTTTTCAAATGGCTCCGCAAATTCGACGTGACGCCCCGATCGGAGTTGTTCAGCGCGGCTGAAGAGACTGCGGCCTCCCGGATGCTGGCTTGCCAGAGCCGCTCCCGGTTTCGCGGCTATGCCTGGTCATTGTGCATGGTAAGCCAAACTCCCTCGGCTGCGCGATAAGCTTTGAGGCGCCAGGAACTTCGCTCTGAAGAAGCGGGGTCCCTGCCTGCGCAGGGACGACGGGAGGAATGAGCGAAGGCCGATAAACGCCTCTGCGTCCTCTGTGCCTCTGCGCGGATTTTTGACGGGCCATATCTTCGCGCCGTTCGTCCCTGCGAAGGCAGGGACCCCGCTGCCTTAGGGGTAATCCTCTCAGAGTCATCGTTCAGCAAATCTGCACCGCGTTCCATTCGTGTCGAGCGAAGTCGAGACACGTTTGCGCCAGCCGGTGTCCCTCGACTGCGCTCGGGACGAACGGGTGATACAGATTTCGGGCACGTTGCTCTATCTACAAGACAGCGGGGTCTCTGCCTGCGCAGGGACGACGGGGGGAATGAGCGAAGGCCAAAAGGAAATCCTCTCCCATGGGGAGAGGGATACGCAGACTTGGACCGATGCAATCGGGCTTAGTCGAAGTTGGGTGAGGGGTTCCAACGCTACTGAAAGGGCGCAACCCCTCACCAACTCCGGCTAGGCTGCACGCAGCCAAGCCTCAATATCCTCTCCCCATGGGAGAGGATAAAATAGTGGCGCCCCTAGCCCGCTCCCTACCCCTTCAGAGGTAGAGCTATGCCTTTTGGCCTACTCCTTTGAGGGCCAGGTTCACCACCCTCCTGGGCCAGCCGAAATCGTTTCGGGCGATGAAACGTTTTTCCTCATCGTTGAACTGAGAAAAAGCCGCAAATCGCGGCGGAGGCTTAGCCAATCGCATATAGCCAGAACGGATTTAGTAAATATTGCATTTACTCAATGTATTATCCTGACGTTTCAAATTACGTGCAAATATTATTCTTAATACAAGCCGCTGATATTGCGATCTTTCATCGTTACGTCGCAAGAACGGCTTTAACATTCCATGTATATAACGGCATATAACCAAAGTTATATTAGCATTGATTCGATTTTTGTCTGTCAGGAAAATTTACAGATTTTCAAAGATAGTTAACAAAATATAAACACAAGACGTTGTAAACAAAGGATTAAAATTGCAACATTGACTTGGCACGGCCTTTGCGAGTTACTTTGACGCAATCCGATGGGATCGGCTTTTTCCTGAAAAGATGCCTATAGGCACTCAGGG
>DATEFI010000328.1:0-4150 GCA_035280705.1 Rhizorhapis sp.
CAGGCGCCGTCCTGATTGACGGCAACGATATGGAGGGTCCGTCCCATAGCCACTGCCGCCCATATCAATGCCATTGGCACCGCCGTACCGGACAATGACATCCACCCGCCATTTCTTGCATGGGCCGAAGAACGGCTGGCGAGCGATGTAGAGCGCACGCTGTTCCGGCGAATGGCCCGGCGTTCCGGCATTTCGCACCGCTGGTCTATCCTGCCAAGGCCTGGCGGGACGGGCTCACCTGTCGATCCGGGAGGTTTCTACGCCACCGACCCGTTTCCGCCCACATCCGCCCGCATGGAGCTGTATGGCCGGGCTGCGCCGGAGCTGGCGCTTCGCGCCATCGCCAATCTTCCCGAGCTGCCGGGCACCATTTCCCACCTCATTGTGGCAAGCTGCACCGGCTTCGTTGCGCCGGGCGTGGACCAGATCATTGCGCAGCGGCTGGGGCTTTCCCCTGCCGTCGAGCGGCTGCTGGTCGGCTATATGGGTTGTTATGCCGCAGTTGCCGCCTTGCGCTCCGCCCGCCACATCGTGCGCGCCGATCCTGAGGCGCGGGTGCTCGCCATATGCGTTGAGCTTTCAAGCCTGCATCTTCAACCATATGACCGCATCGAAGCGTTGCTGGCTGCGCTGCAGTTCGGCGATGGCGCCGCAGCCGCGCTGGTGACGGCGAAGCCAGAGGGGTTGCGCATCGATCAGCCTTTCTCGCTGAGGCTGCCGGATAGTGGCGAACTCATCCAATGGCATATTGGCGACCATGGCTTTTCCATGCATCTGTCGGGAGAGGTGCCGGGCCGTATCGCCGGCGCACTTTCAGAGCCAGAGGTCCGCGCTACGCTCTGCCCCTTCGGGTCCGGTCAAGTCGAGAACTGGGCGGTCCATGCCGGCGGCCGCTCCATCCTTGATGCTGTTGCCCATGGCCTGGAGCTTGGCGACCACGCGCTGGATGACAGCCGGGCCGTCCTTGACGCCTTTGGTAACATGTCATCCTCTACATTGATGTTCGTCCTGGCGCGGATGCTGGACCGGCACGCGCAGGGCAGGGGAGTGGCACTTGCTTTCGGACCCGGCATTGCCGCGGAAGGCTTCCGCTTCTCACGGCCATGAAGAGGGTCCTGCAAGAAGAGCAGATGGATGCGGCGGACCTGCCGGAAAGCGTCTACGCCACGGTGCTTTCGGGGCTCGGCCGCGTCAATATAGCGACGCTTTCCGCCCGGCCCACACTCGATTACCTGCGGAGGGCCGTTCCCAAGGGGGAGCCATTCCGGCTTCTTGACGTCGGATTTGGAGATGGCGGCATGCTGCGCCGTATCCACCGCTGGTGCAAACGCCGCGAGCACCCCTGCGAACTGGTGGGCATCGACCTCAATCCCAAAAGCCAGGCCATAGCCCTGCAACGGCATCCGGCGGGAGCGCCCATTTCCTATCGAACCGGCGATTATGCCGGACTAGGAGGAGAACATTGGGATTTCATCATCAGCAGCCTTGTCACGCACCACATGACCCATGATGAGCGGCTCGACTTCCTTCTGTTCATGGAACGGCATGCGGCATGCGGCTGGTTCGTGAACGATCTTCGCCGCCATCGCTTTGCTTATCACGGCTTTCCGCTGCTGGCCCGGCTGCTTGCTGTTCACCGGATCGTGCGGGAAGATGGGCAGCTCAGCATCGCACGGTCGTTCGTGCCAGCAGAATGGAGGACGATGCTTGAGGAAGTGAATCTTGCCGACGTCGTCACGCTGCGCCGCTATTTCCCCTTCCGCCTATGCGTCGAACGGATCCGCTGATCGTCGGGGGTGGGCCCGCCGGAGCAGCGGCCGCCATCCACCTGCTGCGCGCCGGGGCGCAGCCAACCATCATCGAGCGTCAAAAAGAAACAGGCGATGCCCTTTGCGGCGGCTTCCTAAGCTGGCGAACCCTACAGCGGCTGGAAAGGCTGGGATTTTCCAGCGAAATGCTCAGCGGTCATGGCGTCACTGTCTTGCGGCTGTTCATAAGCGGGCGGTCCTATGAAAATCCCTTGCCCGGGACAGCCATTGGCCTTTCCAGAAAGCGGCTGGACAGCCTGTTGCTCGGCGAGGCCCAGCGATTGGGCGCAATATTGAGGCAAGGCGTTGCGGCCCAGAGTCACGGGCCGGAGGGACTTCGGCTCGACAATGGCGATATTCTGCAACCTGAAAGCCTGTTTCTTGCGACGGGCAAGCATGACCTGCGCGGACTGCAGCGTCCCCGGGCAGCGGCAGGCGCCGACCCTATGCTGGGTCTCCGCCTGAAACTTCCGCCGGCACCGGATCTTCGGGCAAAGCTGAGCGGCTGTATCGAAATGCATCTTATTCCCGGCGGCTATCTGGGGCTGGTGTTGCATGAAACCGGCGAGACCAATGCCTGCATGGCCGTCCGCAAGAGCCGGCTGCGGGAAGCGGGCGGTGATCCCGCCGCATTTTTCCAGCGCCTTGCCGACTCCAGCCCCGCCTTGGCAGACCGGCTGGCGGGCATGCGTTTTGCAACGCCGGTGGATGCGATCGGGCACATTCCCTATGGCTGGCGCGCGCGGGAGGGAGAGTGTGGCATTTTTCGTCTTGGCGACCAGGCTGGCGTCATAGCGTCCTTCGCCGGGGAAGGCATTGGGCTGGCGCTGGCAAGCGCTGAATGCGCAGCTTCCCATTGGAAGCATGGGGGCGGAGCGGCGGCCCCTGTCTACCAGAAAGCCTTCGCCCGGCAATTGCAGACGCCCATGCGCGTCGCGCAATGGATCGCGTCCTGGAGTGCGAGGCCGGAGTTTGCGACAATAGCTGCGGCTCTTTTCAGCGCCTATCCTGGGCTTGCTGGCATTTGGGCCAAGGCGAGCAGGATCTGAAGCAAGGCATATTGATCCCGCCTGCGCTCCCGCCCATATTCAGCGCCATGGAAAAGAAGATCCTTACCGAAGCCGAGTGGAAGGCGCGCCTGACGCCGGAGCAATATCATGTCCTGCGCGAGGCAGGGACGGAGCGGGCCTTCACTGGAAAATATAACGGCAACAAGGCCGAAGGACGCTATTTCTGCGCCGGGTGCGGCGTCGAGCTGTTCGACAGCGATGAGAAATATGACAGCGGCTCGGGCTGGCCGAGCTTTACCGCGCCGGTGGGTGCGGAGGCCGTGAGCGAACATATGGACACCAGCCATGGCATGCGCCGGGTGGAGGTTCGCTGCGCCTCCTGCGAAGGGCATCTGGGCCATGTCTTTCCCGATGGGCCGGGCGTCGATGGGCTGCGTTACTGCATGAACAGCGCCGCCCTGGACTTCAAGCCGCGCGACGAAAACAAGTAACGCTGGTCGAAAATCCCCGCCGTTCATCCCTTGTACAGCCGTAAAGCGCTTGTAGGCGAAATGGATAGCGCGTAGTCGGGCACATACATGGCCAACTCCAAAGACACAGGTAGTCAAAGCCGGATGCGCCGGTTCATGAAGCGCCTTTTCCAGATCACATTATTTGGGGGCATTGCGGGCGTGGTGGCGCTGGTGGTGGCGGTTGCCGTCGCCATGTCGTCGCTGCCGAGCTATGAGGCGATGAAATCCTCGCCCAACGGACAGATGATCCGCGTCCACGCCTCGGACGGTTCAGTGATCGTGTCGCTGGGGCCGAGCTTCGGCAAATGGCTGCCCTATGACCAGATCCCGAAGATCATGGTGGATGCCATGGTTTCGGTGGAGGACAAGCGTTACTACATGCATCCGGGCGTTGACCCCATCGGCATGACGCGCGCGGCCTGGTTCGCCGTCGAGCACCGCGGGACTGGCCGCCGCATGCAGGGCGCCTCCACCATCACGCAGCAGGTGGCCCGGAACATCTTCCTCAACAACAGCTATAGTTTCGGGCGCAAGTTGCGCGAAATGGTGCTTGCGCTGGCGCTTGAGTGGAAATTCTCCAAGCAGCAGATATTGGAGCTTTACCTAAACAAGGTATATTTCGGAGGCGGTGCCTATGGCGTGGATGCCGCCAGCCGCAAATTCTTCGGCCATCCGGGAACCGAACTCAGCCTTGGCGAAGCCGCAATCATCGCGGGGCTAGTGAAGGCGCCCTCGCGCTATTCCCCCACCGCTGACGCCGAAGCCGCCGTCGGGCGCGCGGGCGTAGTTCTGGACGTCATGGTGGAAAATGGCACCATCA
>DATEFI010000329.1:0-6533 GCA_035280705.1 Rhizorhapis sp.
CGCCTGTTCGCCCTGCAACCTGAAGAAGGGCGGGCGCACGCCCAAGGAAGCCGGCATGCGCCTGAAGGTCGCCCCGATCCGGCCCACCAACTGGCAGCTTCAGGAGCATGGCCGCGCCTTTCCACCCAATTATCTGCACGATACATGGCATGACTGGCTCTATTGGGATGTCGAGCTGCTGGCTTGACGGACTCCCGCTTGCGCCCTGCGAATTTGGGTATAGAAGCGGCGCATGGACCGAATTCTTATCCGCGGTGGCAAAAGGCTCGAGGGCCGTCTTCCCATCTCTGGCGCCAAAAATGCTGCACTGACGCTGCTGCCCTGTGCGCTGCTGACTGACGAGCCGCTGACGCTCCGCAACCTGCCGCGCCTCGCGGATGTCGACAGCTTCGGGCACCTGCTCAACCAGCTTGGCGTCTCGACCATGATCGAGGGCAGCCGGCCGGAAGATTTCGGGCGGGTCATGACCCTGCGGGCGAGCAAGGTCACCTCGACCGTCGCGCCCTATGACATTGTGCGGAAAATGCGCGCCTCTATCCTGGTCCTGGGTCCGCTGCTGGCCCGCGAAGGCGAGGCGACGGTGTCCCTGCCCGGCGGCTGCGCGATCGGCAATCGCCCGATCGACCTGCATTTGAAGGCGCTCGAAGCATTCGGCGCGGAGATCGAGATTGCGGCGGGCTATGTGAAGGCCATCGCGCCGCGCACCGGCCTTCCCGGCGGCACCATTACTTTTCCCGTCGTGTCAGTGGGCGCGACCGAAAATGCGCTGATGGCAGCGGTGCTATCCAAGGGTCGGTGCGTCCTTGAAAATGCCGCGCGCGAACCGGAAATCGTCGACCTTTGCAACCTGCTCGTGGCCATGGGCGCTCAGATCAGCGGCATCGGCAGCGACAAGCTGATCGTCGATGGGGTGGACCGGCTCCACGGCGCCACCTACAGCGTCATGCCTGACCGGATCGAGGCTGGAAGCTATGCCTGCGCGGCGGCGATCACTGGTGGATCGCTCGACCTGATCGGCGCCAATGCCGATGACATGCACGCCATATTGGCTGGCCTGCGCGAGGCAGGCGTAAAGGTCGAGGAACTGCCTGGCAGCATCAAGGTGAGCGCTGACGGTCCCTTGCGGCCGCTGTCGATCTCCACCGCCCCCTTTCCGGCCTTTCCCACCGACATGCAGGCCCAATTCATGGCCATGCTGACGCTGGCGCAGGGCGCGAGTGTGCTCACCGAAACCATTTTCGAGAACCGCTACATGCATGTTCCCGAACTTGCCCGCATGGGTGCCGACATTCAGGTGAACGGACGCAGCGCAGTGGTGCGCGGCGTGCCGAAGCTCACGGGCGCGCCCGTCATGGCGACCGATCTCCGCGCCTCGATGAGCCTTGTCCTTGCGGGGCTTGCCGCAGAAGGCGAAACGCAGGTCGCCCGCGTCTATCATCTGGACCGGGGTTATGAGCGGCTTGAGGAAAAGCTCGAAGCCGTGGGCGCCGACATTGAGCGCGTCAGCGACGGCTAATCTTTACTCCCCTCCCGTTTACGGGAGGGGTCGGGGGAGGGCGTGCCGGGATAAGGCAGTGACATGCCCTCCCTGGCTTCTCCCGCGAGCGGGGCGTTCCTCACGCCGTTTCAAGCTGCTTCACCAGACGCGAAAATTCTGCGTTGAGATGCTCCGCCCGATTGCGAACCGCCGCACCGATATGGCGGGTGGACATGGCCGTCTGCGCTATGCTTTCCAGCGACCTGGAGATGGCCTCGATAGCCTCGGCGGCGACTTGCGCATTTTCGGCGACACCGCGTGAATTGCCGCGGATGGCTTCGACCACCGCCTGTTGCTGCTGGACCGTAGCCGAAGAGGAAGCCATGGCCTGAACCAGTCCGCCGAGCATGCCGTCCAGCGATCCGACCAGTTCGACGGTAGAGCGGGCGGCAGTCTCGATCCCGCCCACCCGGTCATGGATGCTGCCCGTCGTCCGGGCGGTTTCGCTTGCCAGGGCCTTCACCTCATTGGCCACGACCGCAAAGCCGTAACCGCTTGATCCGGCGCGCGCCGCCTCAATGGTGGCATTGAGGGCAAGCAGATTGGTCTGCTTGGCAATGCTCGCGATCAGGCTTGCTGCATCGTTGATGGATCCGACTTGCTGCAGCAGATGGTCGTTGGCGTCCCGCGCGGCGGCGGAATGATCGCTGGCGGCCTCAGCGAACTGGCGCGACTCCTCCGCTGCCTTGCGGATTTCCGCAATGGAACCGGCCAGTTCCTCTATGCCGCCGGTCACGCCCTGAATGGCGGCGGCGGCATCATAGGAACGGACACGCACGACATCGGCCTGTTTCTGCTGTTCATGGAGTGTCCCGATGGTCGTTTCCGCGCTGAGTTCCAGATCATTGGCCGTTTCGAGCAACTGCTTCACCAGCGAGGCCATGGATTCCTGAAGCGCAACCGCCATCCGATGGGAATTGTCGCGAAGCTGCTGGCGGTGCAGCGCCTGCTCCGCCACTTCACGCTGGGTCATCTCGTCGGCGCGCCGACGGGCTGCTTCGGCCTCTGCCAAAGCCGCCTCCGCGTCCTGCCGCGCCTGATTGGCTCTTTGCGCGCTTTCAGTGGCCTCCGCTGACAGACGGACCGCCACCTCGCGGCTTTGTTCCATTGCCGAGCGCGACCGATAGAGAATCAGGATCAGCCAGAGCGACAAGGCAGCAAAGACAATGCCGCAGATGGAAATCATCGGAATGATCCCACCAAGCGCCCGTCGTCCCACGCCATAAGCAGGCCAGGAGATCGCCCCGATAGGATTTCCTTCAGCGTCAGCAAGGGCGATGGACAGAAAACCTCCATCGAAGCCTTTCTCCGTCCATTTCAAATCCGGAATATTAAAGAGGCTGCGCCAGCTATGGAGAAGCGGCCGGTCTATCTTCTCCACCAGCAGGGCGTAATGTACCGGCTTGTCAGTTCCCTGCTTCCCATTGCCCGTCGGAAGAATGGGCATGGCCGCCAATATGGCAGGCTGGCCGTCGAATCGGACCAGAACGACCCGGCTGGTCTTCATCTGCCCCGCTTCCGGCCAGTTTTTCGGCAAAGCCCGAAGCAACCCCCGCATGTCGGCCGGCGACATTTTTGAGAGCGCAGGCGCCGGCTGGCCGCGGACATTACCTGCCCAGGCAACCCGGCCTTTGGCATCCATCACATAGCCGTAGACGGACCCGGGAGAACGGACATGGCCCATTTCCTTCTCCACTATGGCAAGAGGCGAACTGTCCGAACCCGCCTCGCTGGCGATGCGGACCAGCTCATCGCCCAGCTCCTCCTTTTCCCGCTGAATCATGCCCTGGAGGTTGGAGGCAATATATATGCCGGCATTCTCGTCGATCCGGCTGACCAGCGAGGTCACGACCACGGCGCAGGTGATCATGGCCATGATGACCAGCCCCGCTACGGGCAACATCGAGCTGACGCATGATCCCCCATATGCGCGAGCCATGTTGACCATTACAGCTTTCACCCAGCGATTTATCATATTGGTGCCCGTCGGTTCTCCCCCCTTCCGACGGCATACGTCCAGTTTCGTTATCAAGCTGTTAAGCAGTCGGCACCTGGGCGATTTAATCCTTTCTAATCTTTGACGCCTATTCGCCTTGCCCCTGATGGACATGACATCTGATGGGGGTTTCGGGCGAAAGCTCAAGGCTGCTTGAGGCATGGGAGGGCAAAAGGCTGATCGGCCTTTTGCCAGTGACCACTTCGTCGCAGCATCGGGAAACCAATATGCGCTGCAAAAAAACGCAAGGAAATTCACAGGCGCCAGAACCGGCTGCCTGAACTGGCGGCGGTCGCTCTCATACCTTCATGGAGATGGGCTGATGGAACCGCTGCTTCGCGGCTCAGGGGAGGGCCGCGGTCAAGCACCCTTTAACAACGCCCGGATCTGGTCAGGACGAGTTTGCAGCCTGCCCCCGCCGGAACCCGATGCCGGACGTGATCCAGCGGCCTTGAACCGGTGTCTTGCCCTGCCCGCCCTTCAATCGGCCACCGCTCAATATCTCTGCGGCAGGAGGCGACACCGCCATCAGGGCTTTGCCAATCACCACTCCCACCGCAGCCGCCAAGGCGGGCTGGAGCAGCAGGAATACAGGATAGGCAGGCGACCCCAAGGGCCCGGTGAGCAAGCCGATCGCAGGGCCGGCGAGCCAGATCAGGATGAGGTGCGAACAAAAGATCAGGAACGCATAGGGTTCGATTTTCAGCACCGCCGCCCCCTTGCTGGACCCCGCCAGCCACCATGCCAGCCGCCAGAACATGAGCGCTGCCGAAAAACGCAGAACAAGGTCAAGAGCGGCCATCATCTGCGGATGCGCTGCCCCTAAAGGCGCGGCCAGCGCTGACACCAGCACCTTGACGACTGCACACAGGCCAAACAGCAACGCCGCATGAGCCATGGGCAAGTTGGCTGCCCGGACCTCGAACCGCTGGCGGCGGGCCAATATGCCTGCAACAAAGAATATCAGGATGGATGGGCGGAGCAGCAGCGGATTCATCCAGCCCGAAATCGCCCAGGCGCTTGCCAGCGCCATGATCGCCCAGAGCCAGCGGCTGCGCATGCGGACCAGCAAAGGGGCAAGCGCCATACAGATGAACAGGTCGCGCAGGAACGCCATCTGGACATTGGTTTCATTGGGCGCAAGCAAGCTGAATAGCTGGTTGAAGCCATCCCAAAGGGACTGGGGCACAGGTGCCGCCAACAGACCAAGTGCGCCACCGCCCGAAATGATCAGCATCGCCAGCATGTTCCAGAGCAGCATGGGCAACAGGATCGTCCGCGCCTTGCCCCGCATGAACGTGCCATAGGGTCGCGACCAGGCAGTGCCCGCCACCAGCCAACCCGAAATCATCCCCAGCAGGGGCACTGCGCTTCGCCCGAGAAGCTCCATCAGCACCCAGCGAAATATGCCCTGCGCCGAAGCGTCGGCCTGTGCCAACTGCCCCCCGTCAAGGCCGGTCCAGGCGTGCACATAGACGACGCCAAGGATGCAGATGACACGGGAAATGCCGATCGCGCCGGAAAGCCGGGCGGGCGAAAAGCTGTCCGGGAACGGAGCGCGGCTGTCCGGCAGCTTCAGCAAAAGGTGGCGACCTGTTGTCTTGGCATTGAACCGCTCTTTCCGATTCGCCTGTCCGAAGCCATCCCTGGCGCGGCGGATGCTGTCTTTACTGGGGCAAGCGGTTTTCTTAGCAACTGCAAAAGATTATTCACGCCGCCCCCTTTCCCGCCCCTTCCCCGCCGGTTAAGTCTTTCCGCCAATGACCAGAACCCTTAAATGCGGCCTCGCCCTATCGGGCGGCGGGATGCGCGGCGCATGGGCCGAAGAGCGCCATCCCGTGCTCCAACGCTTGTATCGCCTTGACCCCGGGCTGATCGGCCGCTTTTATGCCGGGCGTTCGACCATGGCGGACAGGTTGCCTATCCTGAGCTGTAAGGCAGCACCAGTGCCAGCCGGTCGTGCTCTAGCGGCCCTTGGAGAGAAGGCAGCGTGAAGAAAGCCGCCATTATCGGAGCTGGCATAGGGGGCCTCGCGCTGGCGATCCGGCTACAGTCGGCGGGGATAGCCACGACAGTGATTGAAGCACGCGACCGCCCCGGCGGGCGTGCCTATGTGTGGGAAAAGGACGGCTTCACCTTTGACGCAGGCCCCACGGTCATCACTGATCCCGCCTGCCTGGCCGAACTTTGGCGTCTCACCGGCCATGACATGGCCGAAGACGTCGCGCTCCATCCGATCACGCCCTTTTACCGGCTGAATTGGCCGGACGGCACGCAGTTCGATTACAGCAATGACGAGCTTTCGCTTCGCCATGAAATAGCAAAGCTCAATCCAGCGGATATTGCCGGTTATCAGCGCTTCCTGGACTATTCCGCCAGTGTCTATGAGGAAGGCTATGTGAAGCTGGGGGCGACGCCCTTCCTTGACTTCGGATCCATGGTCCGCGCCGCGCCCAAGCTCGCCCGGCACCAGGCCTGGCGCTCGGTCTATTCGATGGTTTCAAGCTTCGTGAAGCACGAAAAGCTGCGCGAGGCGTTGAGCTTCCATACGTTGCTCGTCGGCGGCAATCCGCTGACAACCAGCGCCATTTACGCGCTCATCCACAAGCTCGAACGGGATGGCGGCGTCTGGTTCGCCCATGGCGGGACCAATCGTCTCGTGGCGGGAATGGTTGCCCAGTTCGAGCGGATCGGCGGCGTCCTGCGTCTTGGCGATCCCGTGGAAGGGATCGAGACATTGGGCGACCGGGCGACAGGGCTCCGTACCCGGTCTGGGTGGAGCGACAGGTTCGACGCGGTCGCCAGCAATGCGGACATCATGCATAGCTATCGCGACCTTCTCGGCGACACCGTCCGCGGCCGCCGCCAGACAGAAGCGCTGGCGCGCAAGCGATGGTCGCCAAGCCTCTTCATCGTCCATTTCGGGATCAAGGGGACCTGGCCCGGCATTCCGCATCACATGATCCTGCTCGGTCCGCGCTACAAGGGCCTGCTCAAGGA
>DATEFI010000330.1:0-6232 GCA_035280705.1 Rhizorhapis sp.
TCTCACCCGATTGTCGAACAGCTTTCCCAGAAGCTGGAACTCCTGGCTGAACTGATGGCTGTTGTAGATATCGAAGGTTTGGCCGATCACCACGGGCGAATGGTCGGCGTCCCGCCCATTGGTGCTGTCGAGCTCGCGATAGGCGGTGATTGATTTCGCGGTGAGGGAATCGGTCGCGTCCCACTCGGCCGAGGCCGAGACGCCCCACAAGTCCAAGGTCGAAGGAACGGCAAAGCCGGAATTGTCCTGAAAGGCCTTAGTCGGCAAGCTCTGCTCATTGAAGAAGGCCGCAGCGCCAAGTTCCGGTACAAGGCCAGGCGCGATCACCGCATTATGAAATTGTGCGAACAGGCCAGGGTAAACCGCAACCAGTTCGCCACAGCAGGATTTTTCGCGCACCCGCGTTCCATCCGCGCTCAGATCAAGCCGGAAGGTGCTGCTCGGGGTCCATGCGAGCGCGATGCGGCCCGCCCAGCGATTGTCGCCGCCGGTCTTGTCGCCAATATAAGGCCGATCGATATAGCCCTTGCTGGTAAAACGGGCGACGGAGACGGACGAAGATAATGTACCGGTGATCGGGATATCCGCCGATGCCTTTACGTCGAGACGGTCGAACGAGCCTGTGGTCACGCTGGCCTGGGCCGACAGTTTCTGGCCAGGCCTGCGCGAGGTCAGGCTGATCGCGCCGCCGATCGTATTGCGGCCGAACAGCGTGCCCTGGGGGCCGCGAAGCACTTCGACCCGTTCCACATCCAGAATGTCGAGCACGGACCCGATCGATCGGGCGATGTAAACACCGTCGAGGTAAATGCCGACGCCCGGATCGGTCGTGAGGGTGAAATCCGTCTGCCCGACGCCGCGAATGAAGACCGAAGCCGATGACCGCGTGCCCGAGATGGGCGAAGAGGTGTTGAAAGCAACATTGGGCGCAAAGCGGTCGATGGACGCGATATTGGTCATCTGTCGCTGTTCAAGCGCCGCCTGGCTCAACGCAGTGATGGCAATCGGCGTATCTTGAAGATTTTCCCTCACCTTACGGGCGGTGACGACGATATCTTCAAGTCCACTGGTAATATTTCCTTGTTCGGCCGCCATCTGGTCATCAGCAATGGCAGATGTGGAGAATGACGCCAAAAGTGAAAATATTGCTAAGCTACTATTTTTATTCATAATTCCCCCTAAATCGTACGCCGTAACTCTTTTTTTCTTTTGATAGGTAGCAATGAAGCTCAAAATCGGGATGGTTCAGAATGTTCGCATTTGAGGGACATGTTTGCGACCTGCCCCAATGCCGTCCGGCCAAACCGGACGGCGCTGGCGGCCTTCGGCCAATTATTGCCCTTCTGCTTGCGGTTTCCTGCGCGCCAGATCAACGCAAGCATAGGCTCAACTGCAGCTGTGTTTAAGGCCCGGAACTGCCTGCTTTGTCCCTGTAATGACAATATTTATGTCCGCAGCCAGGAAAGGCGGCGGCCCCATGGGACGGCGCAGCGCTGGCACAGCGGAGCCGGGGTTGCCGGAGCCGGTTCAGCACCGATCTCCTCGGAGGAGGGACGCGAGGCGCTCAGGGGCTCAGCGGTGAACGGCGCCCGGTTCCCTTCCGGCACCGTAACCTGAGCAAGGTGCGATGTAGGTCCATTCGGCTCGCGCATGGCAACTTTGGAGTGTCGGCTTCCGCCAGCTTTGTCGTGCAGCGGGAGCCGGCAGAACCAGATCGAGGGGTCGGCAAGGCCGACCGAAGGCGGATTCCATCCGTAAAGGCGCTTGACAAAGGAAAGTGGGCAGACTACCAATTTTGTCAAGGTATCCAATATTGTCAAAAATACCGCTACTCAGTCAGGCGGCATGCGAGCGGGCGTGAGGATGGAGAGGTGATGCCAAGTGACGAAGCAATGCTGCGTCAGATTCTTGACAAGGAAGCAATTCGCGATGTCCTTCTGAAGTATACGCGTGGTATGGACAGATGCGACGATGCGATAATGGCGCAATCATACCATAAAGATGCTCGTGAAGATCATGTGGACTATGTAGGACCTGCGTTGGAATTTATTGAATGTGCGCGAATAGGTCATCAGAGCCATTTTGACGGCCATAGTCATTATATTACAAACCAGTCCATAGAACTCGACGGAGACATTGCTCACGTAGAATCATATTTTTTGGCTGCCTTGTGGCGGAAAGCCGGTCCGGCCCAAATGGTGGGCGGGCGCTATGTGGATCGCGTGGAGCGGCGAAGCGGGCAGTGGGGGATCGTCAGGAGGGCGTGCATCGTCGAGTGGCAGGGCGAGCTCAATGACTCTCTCCATAAACTTCAACAGGATGGGTCGCTGCGGAGTGAACGGAATCGCGACGATATTTCTTATCTGCGGCCGCTTGAGCTCAGGCGGCCAGACCAGGTGCCGAAATGGCGCTCGACGGAGAAGCCAACCGAATTGATTAATCATAATGGCATCGAAAGGGAAGGATAATGGCTGAAGACGGCGCTGCGCCAAGCCTCTCCACGAGGCGGTCATTCGAAAAAGGACATGGCCTGGTTGATGTCCACCATCACTATGTAACCCCGCAGCTTGAAGGCTTTTTGGCGCTCCATCCATCCGAGCGGGTATTTCCCCAGATGGCCTGGAGCGTGGATCAAGCGCTTGAGGACATGGACGCGGCGGGAGTCGAGACTGCAATTCTATCTCAGTTTCTCCCTTATCATCTCGGAACGGACGCCGAGCGCCGCATCGTCTCGCGTCAGCTCAATGAGTCGGCTGCGCGCTACGCAGGCGATCATCCCGGACGCTTTGGGCTTTTCACTTGCCTGCCATTCCCCTCCGTCGCTGACGTGCTTGCGGAAATTGCCCACGGTTTCGATGTGCTCGGCGCCGATGGCGTTGCGATGCCGACAAGCGTCGATAACAAATGGCTTGGCGATCCCTATTTCGCCCCAATTTATGAAGAGCTCAATCGGCGAAAGGCAGTGGTGTACACGCACCCGATGACGCCGGCCTGTTGCGTAGGTCTTGTGCCGCAAGTGCCGGAATATGTCGTCGAATATGCTGCCGACACAACCAGGACCATTGGCAGTCTGCTTTGGAGCGGCACAACCGAACGCTACCCGAACATTCGATTCATCTTCTCGCATGGCGGCGGAGCGATGCCTTTCCTTATCGAACGCTTCATGGCGGGCACGGCCGAAGAGGTTGTGCCCGGCATAATTACCAAAGGGAAGAGCCCGCCATTCATTCCGCAGCAGCCCGCATCGGGTTTGATGCATGAACTCCGCCGGTTCTACTATGATACGGCGCAATGCTCCAATCCGATCGCATTGCGTGCGCTGCGCGACACCGTCACGTCCTCCCAAATAGTTTTTGGCAGTGATTACTGGTTCCGCACTGCTGTGGAGACGGCGCATGGGCTCGATACGGCCAATGTTTTCTCGGCCGAAGAACTGGTGCAGGTCCGGCATCATAACGCGCTTGCTCTTTTCGGACATCAGCCGGGATGCCGCCTAAATTGTTTAAGTGAGCATGCATTTTCATCCTGATCAGAGTGAACGGGAAATTGATTCATCTACACTGAACTGATCAGGGTGATTCTAATATTTGATGCGCCTGCCGGTAGGAGTTCATTGTCGCATGGATGTGATGTGAACGACGTCCGTAACCGTGAAATTTGAGGATGTAATACTATAAAATATTGAGGAGATGGAGATGGCAAGGGTTGAGCAGGGGGTCCTGATTCGTAGATCGTTGGCGACGATTATTGTCGCCGCAGAAATAGCCGGGCTCTTCGCGGGCCGCCTGGAAGCGCAAGTGCAAGATACACCGGCGTCGGCGGCCAATCCGGCGCCGGCCGCCGAAGTTCGAGACCCTGCTGCCAGCGGCGGTGGCGTGATCGGCGACATCGTCGTCACTGCCAACAAGCGCTCGGAAAGCATCCAAAAGGTTCCGATCGCCATTGCGGCCGTCACCGCGGACCGGCTTTCCGACGTCGGCGTCACCAGCACGATGGAACTAGGCCAGGTGGTGTCGGGCTTGACGATCCAGAATAGCCTTAGTGGAACCCAGGCGCACCTCCGTGGCGTGGGCACCACAACTACAAGTACCGGCGCTGAGAACGCTGTCGCCACATATGTCGACAACGTGTATATCGTGACCCTTACCGGAAGTCTGGTACAACTTAACAATATTGCACAGATCGAAGTCCTTAAAGGGCCGCAAGGAACGCTTTTCGGGCGCAATGCAACAGGCGGCGTCATCAATATTCGTACCCGCGACCCGCAACACACGCCCTCAGGCGATTTCTCGATACGCTATGGGAACTATGATACGGTTATAGCACAGGGATATCTTGCGGCAGGTCTCTCGGAGAAGCTGGCAGCGGACATTGCAGGCTTTGTGTCTGTCCAAGGAGACGGATGGGGCAAGAATCTCTTCAACGGACGGGAGGTCAACAAGCTCAATCAATATGCGGTTCGTTCGAAGTGGCTTTTTGAACCGACGGACAGGGACGAATTCCGTCTGATCGGCGACTATTCGCGCGTGACGGGCAACATGCCCAACAGTCTTGCGCCGCTTCAGGGCACGGCCACGAACTATGGCCCGGGCAACACCACGGTTGCAGAGCGGGCGTCGCGTGTCGGTCCCGACGGCCTGCCCACATCAGACGCGCTGATATATCAGGCTGCCATTGCGTCAGGAGCGCTTGCGCCTTTCGCGGTTGTGGGCGAGCCTGCAGTTTACCGCGGCGGGTTTTATGATGTCGACATGTTTACGCAGCCCCGGAACCTGTTCAGCGGCGGGGGAGGAAGTCTGCAGTGGGATCATCACTTTGACGACTTGAGGTTCACCAGCATAACGGCCTATCGGCGCTCGCTTGCATCCACGCATTGGAGCAACGAGCCGATTCCGGCGGACCGTGGCGACGCAGGCTATCGCCAGATCGACACGCAGTTCACCCAGGAACTGCAGATTGGCTCGGCTCCAGGTTCGGCTGTCCAGTGGGTTGGCGGGTTATTTTACCTGCAGGCAAGGGCAAGGCTTCCGCTCGACCTCAAGGGATCGCCGCTGGTGCCATTGGAGATCCTCCGCCTGAACATCGATACGCGCACCAAGGCCGGTGCCGCGTTCGGGCAGATTACAATGCCGGTCGGGGCGGCCGGTCACATTACCGGCGGATTGCGCTACTCCATCGAACGGAGAGAAGTGCAAGGCGACACTACGTTGATATTCCTGCCTGCTTTTGGAGGAGCGACGCTGGTCACTGGCGTCACGGATGCTCACAAGACATTCCGTAAGCTCACCTGGCGGCTGGCCTATGACCATCAGATCACAGCTGAGGTGCTCGGCTATGTGTCTTATAACCGCGGTTTCAAGAGCGGGCTGTTCAATGCTGCCCCTCCAAGCACCATTCCGGTCCGCCCGGAGATTATCGACGCGTATGAAGCCGGGCTGAAAACGGACCTGTTCGACCGGCGTCTGCGGTTCAACATCTCTGGCTTCTATTATGACTACAAGGACATACAGGTATCCGTCTTCACGCCGATCTCCGTGATCCTCGATAATGGAGCCGGTGCCCGTATTTACGGCGTCGATCTCGATTTCACCGCAAAGCTCGGTTCCCGCCTCACCTTGACCGGTGGCGGGGTGCTCATGCGCTCAAAATTTACTTCCTATCCTGATGCGGGCTTTTTCTTTCCCCAGCCCTTGTCGGCCGGCGGCGGCACAATAAAGGAAATACGGAGCGCAAAGGGCAAAAAGCTTCCCTACGCTCCCGACTTCACCTTCAATGTCGGCGCGAACTATGTCGCCCCGATCGGAAACGGTGAAGCAACTTTCAACGTCAATTATAGTTACTCTGGCAAGTTTTACGCTGGGCCCGACAATATTCTCAGTCAGCCCGCATATGGGTTGCTCGATGGCTCGGTGACATACAAGTTCGGCGAAAGCGGTTTTGAAGCCGGGATATGGGGGCGAAACCTCACCAAGAAGAAATATCATGTCTTCCTTGGCGTCCAAGCGAACCCGGGAGGCTACGAACTGGGCGCCGCCGGTGCGCCCCGCACCTACGGCGCGATGGTAAGATACAAGTTCTGAAGATCGAGATTAAGAAAGGAGTTTTGTCATGGCCGATATTGACCAGACCGCCGCTTCCAATGATGTGGAGTCGACGCGTCCCAGGTCGCGCTCGGGAGCGGAAGCAATTGTCGAGACGTTGCGGGCGTGTGACATCGAGATAGTGTTCGGCT
>DATEFI010000331.1:0-2827 GCA_035280705.1 Rhizorhapis sp.
TTCGGGCGGGAAAGGCCCTTCGGTGCGCGGATCAAGTATTACTCCCAATCGAGCGCTCCCTTCTTCCATGCATAAACGAGGCCGAGCACAAGCTCGAGAATGAAGACCATCATCGTCGCCCAGCCGGCCCAGCCGATCTCATCCAGGCTGACGGCCCAGGGGAAGAGGAAGGCCGCTTCCAGATCGAAGACGATGAACAAAATGGCGATAAGGTAGAAACGCACGTCGAACTGGCTGCGCGGGTCTTCAAAGGCGGGAAAGCCGCATTCATATTCGGCCAGCTTGTCCGGATTGGGCTTGTGCGTGCCGGTGAGACGGGCCACCGCCATCGGCAGGAACACACATGCGCTCGACAGCACCAAGGCCACTCCCAGGAACAGCAGGATGGGCAGATATTGAGACAGGTCGACCAAAGAGACTCTCGCTAGCTAGACGTCTTGCGGCGGGCTTTTAGGCAGATGTGTGCCTAGGAGCAAGCCTGCCGCAGCGCAAAAAATGCGTAATATTGCCTATCGTCCGCCTCAACGGAGCGCCTGCGCCACAAGCTTGTGCAATTTGCTGTGAATTGCGTCATTTCCTGCAAGGAATTCACGGCGTTGCATGCATTGGTCGCCCCCCCGGAAATCAGTCACGAAACCGCCTGCTTCGCGCACCAGCAGAACGCCTGCCGCTACGTCCCAGGGGGCCAGATCGCTCTCCCAGAAGCCGTCATACCGGCCGGCCGCCACATGGGCCAGGTCAAGGGCTGCCGAACCGAAGCGGCGGATACCCGCAACCTGCGGCGCAACCGCACCGAAGATGCGGGTCCACTGCGAAAAATCGCCATGGCCGAAGAAGGGAATGCCTGTGGCGATCAGCGCCTCGGCCAGGTCCCGCCGGCCTGACACCCGCAAGCGGCGGTCATGCAGCCAGGCTCCGCGGCTCTTTTCCGCCCAATAGCTTTCATCGGTCAGCGGCTGATAGATAAGGCCGGTGGTGACCTCGCCCCATCCGCCGCCCGGCTTGGGCTCCTGCACCGCAATGGAAATCGCGAAATGGGGGATGCCGTGCAGGAAATTGCTGGTGCCGTCCAGGGGATCGATGACCCAGCGCGGCTTTGTGGGATCGCCTTCAATCTCGCCCGCTTCCTCCAGCAGGAAACCCCAGTCGGGCCGCGCCTTCTTCAGCTCGTCGAACAGCGTCCGTTCGGCGCGCTGGTCCGCCATGGTGACGAAGTCGGCCGGCCCCTTACGAGAAACCTGCAAATGCTCGACTTCGCCGAAGTCGCGGCGAAGGCGCGGCGCAGCCTTGCGCGCGGCGCGTTCCATGACAGTAATAAGGCCGGAATGAGATACCATTGCAATCTCCCCCCTCCCGCTTTCGGGGAGGGGTCGGGGAAGGGAATGTAACAGGAGAAGCCCGGCTGACAGGCCCTCCCCTTGATCCCTCCCGCAAGCGGGAGGGGCGACGGATCAGTCCGCCCGCTTCACATATTCGCGCTCGTACACGTCAACCACGATCCGCGTTCCGGTGGTGATGTGCGGCGGCACCATGACGCGGACGCCATTGTCCAATATGGCCGGCTTGTAGGAGGCCGAAGCCGTCTGCCCCTTCACCACGGCGTCCGCCTCCACAACGGTGGCTTCCACCTGCTCGGGCAGTTGCACGGAGATCGGCCGTTCCTCATACATTTCGAGCACCACGTCCATGCCGTCCTGAAGGAAGGCCGACGCGTCGCCGATCAGGTCCTGCGGCAGGTTGATCTGATCATAAGTTTCCTTGTCCATGAACACCAGCATGTCGCCTTCGGCGTAAAGATACTGGAAGTCCTTGGTATCCAGGCGGATACGCTCGACGGTCTCGGCAGAGCGGAAGCGGACATTGTTCTTGCGGCCATCGATCAGGTTCTTCAGCTCTACCTGCATATAGGCGCCGCCCTTGCCGGGCTGCGTGTGCTGAATCTTCACGGCGCGCCACAGGCTGCCCTCATATTCGATATTATTGCCGGGACGAATGTCCACGCCGCTGATTTTCATCGCGCTTCTCGCTTTTTCAAGGATGTTAAAGAGCCGTTGAGCGGCCCTCTATCCTTCCGCGCTTCTTTTCGCAAGCGGCCATCAGTTGCTCTGCAAGATGCTTTCAAATTCCTGCACCGCCGCAGCAGGTCCGGCGGCATGGCTCCAGACAGCCGCGCTCACGGCGATGAAATCGGCCCCTGCATCCACCAGCGGCCTGGCATTTTGCGGGGTAATGCCGCCGATGGCGACGCAGGGCAGTTCGAACAATGTGCTCCACCAGGTGAGGATCGAAGGATCCGGGCGATGCCGCGTCTCTTTCGTGGCGGTGGGATAAAAGGCTCCGAAGGCGACATAGTCCGCTCCGGCCTCGCCCGCTTCCATGGCGAGATGGCGGCTGTCATGGCAGGTAACGCCGATCTGGGCCGAAGGGCCAAGCAGCTTGCGTGCCTCGCGCGGGTCTCCATCCTCCTGCCCCAGATGCACGCCGTCCGCGCCGAGGCGCTTGGCGAGCGCCATGCTGTCATTGATGATGAAGGCAACGTCCCGCTCGGCGCAAATGCGCTGCAGCGGCTCGGCGGCCCATCCGATCGCGTGCTCGTCCAATCCTTTCAGCCGGAGCTGGAAAGCCGCCACGTCGCCCGCATCCAGCGCCTCTTTCAAACGGTCGCTGAAAGCCGCATCGATGCTGGGCGGCGAGATCAGATATAGCCGGCACGGCTCCCGCCGCTCGGGCGGGGCGAACTGATCGGGGAAATCTTCGTTGGGCATCCTATGATCCGTATCGGTTGCTCAGGCTGGAACTATCGCCATTGGCGCAGCGCCTTCTACCC
>DATEFI010000332.1:0-7110 GCA_035280705.1 Rhizorhapis sp.
CTAGGGGCGGGTGCCACTTTTCAGGAGGGGCGCAAGGCGCGTGCGTACGGCTCGATTGGACTGAGCAAGGTTTTCTAGTCCAGCGGCCATTTTCGGCCTTGGGAATCTGGTCAGAAGAGATGGCTCACTTTTGCTCGAACCAATCTTCACACATCAGGCCGTGCCGCCCAGCTTCTGCTTGTAAAGCTCCAGCATCGCCGCCCAGGCATGTTCCGCCTGATCCTTGTCATAAACGGGGCTATCCGTAACCGTCCATCCATGCTTGGTGCCCGGATAGACCTTGATGCTGGCGGGCCGTTTCGCCGCATCGAAAGCCTTGCGCAGCGCTACCTTTGCCTGGGGTTCCTTCTCATCGTCATCCGCCGCAATGCCAATATGATAAGCCGCCTTTGTCCGCGCCACCAGCCGGTGCGGGCTGGTGGCGTCGTCCGTCACCAGCTTGCCCCCATGGAAGGAAACGGCTGCGCCCACACGATCCGGGGCGATAGCCGCCGCCTGGATCGTCATGGCGCCGCCCATGCAGAAGCCGACCGCGCCAAGTCGCCGCCTGCGGTTCACCTCGGGCTGAGCGTCAAGGAATGAGGTGAAGGCATCAGCATCGCTGCTGACCTTATGATGGTCCAGCTCAGCAATCATCTTCATGACCTCTGTCCGGTCATCGGGATTGGAAAGGCTGAAGCTCGGCGGAAATACCGGAGCCTTGCGCAGGCGGTAGAAGGGATTGATCACCAGCACCGCATAGTGATGCGCGGCCAGGCGCTTGGCCATGTCCACCATTGCCGGACGAAGCCCCAGGGCGTCGGGATACCAGATCACTCCGGCCGATTGGGTCTTTCCCTCCGGGTGTACCAGCACTGCGTCGCATATGCCGTCCGGCGTTTTTATCTTCACAGCGCGGGTGCTGACGGGTCCGGCGGCGCAAGCCGTGCCGGTGGTGCCGACTATCCCTGCCGCCACTGAGATGGCGGTGAATTCACGGCGGGAAACATGCGTTTCTTCTTCGTCTTTGGACATGGAAACCTCCAGGCGCGAAGGGGTCTAAGCGGATTCATCATTCCCTGCTTCAATGCATCTTTCAACCTGCATCGGTGGACGCATGGCCTTCATCCCTCTATGAGGCCGCAATTTCCTCACCTCTCGATCCCGGGAAGTCCCTGAAGTTGCTGCGCATGTTGGCCCGCTCATTCGTACCTGCCGGCCGCCTGAACCGGCTGGTTTCGTCGATGGGCGCCCTTTGCGGACTTCTGGTTACAGGAGCGGTCTGCAAGCTCTGGCTCGGAGGCAATGAAGGACTTCCCTGGCTGATCGCGCCCATGGGAGCCTCGGCCGTTCTGGTCTTTGCCGTTCCCGCGAGCCCGCTGGCCCAGCCCTGGCCGGTGCTTGGCGGCAATGTGGTTTCGGCGCTTGCGGGCATCGCCTGCGCAAAGCTGGTGGGCGATCCCTTTTATGCGGGGCCTTGTGCGGCCGCCTTGGCCATAACGCTGATGAGCTTGCTGCGCTGTCTCCATCCGCCGGGAGGAGCGGTTGCACTGACCGCCGCGATCGGCGGTCCCGCGATTGCAGCGGCTGGCTGGTCCTTCGCCCTCATGCCGGTGGCGCTCAATACCATGCTGCTGCTGGGCTTCGGCCTGATTTTCAACAATGCCACCCGCCATAGCTATCCCCACCGGGTGAGCGCCCTGTCGCAGAGCGGCCACGGCACCAAGGACCCTCCACCTCAGGACCGGGTCGGCTTCACGGCCGCTGACCTTGACAGCGTTCTTGCCCGTTATGACGAACTGCTCGATGTGAGCAGGGACGATCTCGATGCCCTGTTTCGCGCGGTGGAGGCGCGGGCCCACAGGCGGCTGCATGGCGAAATCCGCTGCAGCCAGATCATGTCGCGTGATCTTGTCCATGCTGAGCCCGAAGAAAGCGTGGAGAGCGCACGCAGGCGCCTTGTCGAGCGCAATATGCGCATCCTGCCGGTGACAGGCGCTGACCGCCGCATAGCAGGCATAGCGGGCTTTGCCGAACTGGCGGTTTCAGAGGCGCGCACGGTTGCGGAAGTGATGCGCGATTCACCCTGCATTGTCTCGCCGGACGCGCCCATTGACGAACTGCTGCCCATCCTTTCAGGGGGCGTGTTCCGCGAAGCCATTGTGGCCACGCCCGACGGCCAGCTTCTGGGACTTATCACGCAGACCGATCTTCTCGCCGCGCTATGGCGGAGCCATGTCGCCGAACTGGTCACCAATGCCTCCGCCGCGAAGGAAGGCACAAGCGCGGCGTGACCCTATGAACCCGTGGCAATGTTCCGTGCGGCGTCGCTTGCCAATTGGTCGGCGCGCTCGTTTTCCGCGTGGCCGGCATGGCCGCGCACCCAGCGCCATTCGATCTGGTGCCGCCGGACTGCCTCGAGCAGGGCCTGCCAAAGGTCGGCATTCTTCACCGGCTTCCTGTCGGCCGTCTTCCAGCCGTTTTTCTGCCAGCCGAAGATCCATTTGGTGATCCCGTCCTTCACATAATTGCTGTCGGTGGAGAGGATCACCTGGCACGGCCGGGTGAGGGCATTAAGCGCCTCGATTGCGGCCATCAGTTCCATGCGATTGTTGGTTGTGTTGCTTTCGCCGCCCGACAGTTCCTTTTCATGCTTTCCATAGCGGATCACCGCCCCCCAGCCGCCGGGCCCGGGATTGCCCTTGCAAGCGCCGTCAGTGAAGATTTCTACCCTGGAAAGCTCGCTCATGCGCCGAGCAGCGCCTTTGGATCGGCGCTCGCATAAAAATCGAGACGGCGCAGGAAGGCCAGCGGGTCCTTGCGAGTCACCAGTGCATCGGCCGGGGTATTGATCCAGTCATAGGCACGCGTCAGCATGAACCGGAGTGCGGCACCCCGGCAGAGGGTGGAAAAGGCGGTGCGTTCCTCATCGCTGAGGCCGAAGACCTCATCATAGCCCGCGATCAGCGCTGCGGCGCGCTCGGGATGATAATTGCCGCCGTCAAAGTCGAAGCACCAGGCGCTGTGCGTGACCGCCACATCATAGGCGCGAACGTCCGTGCAACTGAAATAGAAGTCGATGAGGCCCGTCACTTCATCGCCATGCATCAGCACATTGTCCGGAAACAGGTCGGCATGGATTACTGCGCGGGGCAGGTCTGCGGGCCAGTTCGCATCCATGAAGGCCAGCTCTTCCGCCACCCTTTTGCCGAGGCCCTGGGCGATGTCGTCAAAATGCTCCCCGCATTTCCGGGCAAGGTCGTGCCACCCCCGAAGATCGAGCGCATTGGGCCGGGTGCTCGTGAAGTCCGCCGCTGCCGCATGCATTTCGCCCAGCGCCCTTCCGGCGGCGCGGCTTTGCGCCGCTGTGGGTTCGGTTACCGAAATGCCGGTCAGGAACTCGATCAGGCAGGCGGGGCGGCCGGAAAGCTGCTGAAGCTGTCTGCCTCCCCGGTCCGCTATGAAACGCGGCACCTTGCACCCACGCGCGGCGAGGTGATCGAGCAGATCCATGAAAAAGGGCAGGTCCGCCTCATTCACCCGCTTTTCATAGAGGGTCAGAATGAAGCGGTCGGTGCTGGTCTCAAGGAGGTAATTGCTGTTCTCGACCCCTTCAGCGATGCCCTTGGCGGACAGCAGCTCGCCTGCATCATAGCGGGTCAGGAATTCGGCCATCTCCTCGGCCGGGACATGCGTGTACACAGCCATCAGGCAGGCACCCGCCTGCTCATCGGTATTGAAGAAAAGCGGGGTCCTTGCCTTCGCAGGGGCGAGGGATTCGATTTATCTGAATGTTCGCAGCCTACCCAATAGCGGCTGTTTTCGCTGGGAGCAGAAACTGACGTCCTCATGCCGCCTCCAGCCCGCGCGGCATTTTGAAGGCGATGGTTTCCCGCGCCGTTTCGACTTGTTCCTCAGTGACGGCGAAACGGGTCGCAAGGCGTTCCACCACTTCGCGCACCAGCACCTCCGGCGCCGAGGCCCCGGCGGTGATGCCCAGGGTCCGCACTTTGTCGAGCCATGCAAGGTCGATATCGTCCGCCCGCTGGATCAGGCGGGCGGGCGTTCCGGTACGTTCCGCCACTTCCGCCAGGCGCAGGGAATTGGAGCTGTTCGGAGCGCCGATCACCAGCATAAGCTCGCAGCGGGGCGCAATGGCCTTGACCGCCGCCTGACGGTTGGAGGTGGCGTAGCAGATGTCCTCACCCTTGGGCGCAATGATCGAGGGAAAGCGCCGCCGCAGCGTCGCCACCATCGCGGCCGTGTCATCGACCGACAAAGTGGTTTGGGTAAGGAACGCCAGATTATCGTGATCCTCCGCCTCGAATGTTTCGGCATCGTCGTTGGTTTCGATAAGCGTCATGCTGCCCTCGGGCACCTGGCCGAAGGTGCCGATGACCTCGGGATGGCCCTTATGCCCGATGAACAGGATATGACGTCCCGCCTGTACCTGCCGTTCGGCCTGGCGGTGCACCTTCGACACCAGCGGACAGGTCGCGTCCAGATAGGAAAGCCCGCGCTGCTCCGCCTTGGCGGGTACTGCCTTGGGCACACCATGGGCGGAAAAGACCACCGGCACGCCGTCCGGGACCATGTCGAGTTCCTCCACGAACACCGCGCCCTTCGCCTTCAGGCTGTCCACCACATATTTGTTGTGCACGATTTCGTGCCGGACATAGACGGGCGCGCCATATTTCTCGATCGCCCGCTCGACGATGGTGATGGCGCGATCCACGCCCGCGCAGAAGCCTCGCGGCGCGGCGATCAGGATGCTCAGGGGCGGAAGATCGGTCATGGGTGCTGCCCTTAGTCTGTTCCGCGCGGAAGCGAAAGCCAGTTCCTTTCGGTTGCGCGGGCCGAAAGGCGCGGATAAGAAGCCGGAACGCCTTAGCAAGGGATATAATGTGTCAATTCAAAAAGCCCTCATCGCCAGCTCGGTCCTTTTGGCGCTTGGCGCTTGCGCCAAGGTCGGCGATCTCGACGTTACCGGCGGCGTCATTGCGAAGCGTTCGGCCTGTCCAACGGTCGGTGTTCCTGACTATACCGGCGATATCACGCTGTTCAATCCGTCTGAAAGCCGTGACGCGCGCGCCATCGATGTGGTGGCGAACATCACCAATCTGCGCTCAAGCTGCAATGACAGCGGGGACCAGCTTTATACCCAGGCGACCTTCGACGTTCAGGCCCGGCGCAGCGATCCCACCGGCGCGCGCGAAGTGAAGCTGCCCTATTTCGCGACGGTGATGCGTGGGGGGAGTGCAGTTGTCTCCAAGCGCGTCGGCCAGGTCACTTTGCGTTTCGAAGATGGTCAATATCGCGCCAACTCCCCGGGCCGCGCCGAATCCTATGTCGACAAGGCGCAGGCGACGCTACCGCCGGATATTCAGGAGCGTATCACGCGCGAGCGCAAAGCGGGCGACCAGGACGCAGCCCTTGATCCCATGTCGGATCCTGCGGTCCGCGCGGCGCTGCAGCGAACCAGCTTCGAGTTGCTTGTCGGGTTCAATCTGACCCAGGACCAGCTCAAATATAATGTAACGCGTTGATTTTTCCCGGCCAGGCGGCACCTTTTTCTGTCGCCAGCCGGCAGATGCAAAGGCCCTGGCTTTGACACTTTACGCCCGTTTTGCCGCACATGTGGATGCGGCGCTCGATACCCTGGAACTTGAAGGCGCATTGCCGGCGGGCCTGCCGCGCAAGGCAGTGGCGGTGGAGCCGCCGCGTGACCCCACGCATGGCGACCTCGCCACCAATGCCGCCATGGTGCTTGCGAAAGGCGCGAAGACCAATCCGCGCTCGCTCGCGGAGGCAATCGCGGCCAGGCTGGCGGCGCTGCCCGAAGTGGCAGGTGCGCAGGTCGCCGGCCCCGGTTTCATCAATCTGCGCCTCACCGATGCGACCTGGCGGGCGGAACTGGCTGCGATCCATGCGGATGGCGACGATTATGGCCGTTCCGACACCGGCAAGGGCTCTCGCGTCAATGTCGAATATGTCTCCGCCAATCCCACCGGCCCAATGCATATGGGGCATTGCCGGGGCGCGGTTGTGGGTGACGCACTCGCCACACTGCTTGAATATGCCGGATATGAGGTCACTCGCGAATATTATATCAATGACGCGGGCGGGCAGGTGGACGTCCTCGCACGTTCCGCCCATCTGCGCTATCGCGAGGCGCTGGGCGAAGATATCGGCGAAATTCCCGAAGGGCTTTATCCTGGCGACTATCTGAAGCCCGTGGGCGAAAGCCTCGCCGCGCAATTTGGCGGCAAATATGTGGGCGCGCCGGAGAGCGAATGGCTGGCGCTGTTCCGCAGAGAAGCCGTCGCGTCGATGATGGACATGATCCGCGCCGATCTCGCCTTGCTTGGCATCCACCACAATGTCTTTTCCTCTGAAGCCGAGCTTCAGGCGGCGGGCAAGCCGGAGGCTGCCGAGGCGGAGTTGCGCGCGCGGGGCCTTGTCTATGACGGCATGCTGGAAGCGCCGAAGGGCGAGGCGCCCGAAGATTGGGAGCCGGTCGAACTGCCGCTCTTCCGTTCGACGCAATTCGGCGACGATCAGGACCGGCCGATCAAGAAATCGAACGGCAGCTGGACTTATTTCGGCGCGGACCTCGCCTATCATTATCAAAAGGCGCAGAGCGCCGATCAGCTGATCGACATCTGGGGCGCCGACCATGCTGGAACCGTCAAGCGCATCCAGGCGGCGGTAAAGGCGCTCACCAATGACAGCGTGCCGCTCGACATAAAGCTGGTGCAGATGGTCCGCCTGCTGCGGGAGGGCGAGCCCATCAAGATGTCGAAGCGTGCGGGCAATTTCGTGACGCTCGCCGATGTGGTGAACGAAGTCGGCAAGGATGTCGTCCGCTTTACCATGCTGACGCGCAAGGCCGACGCGCAGATGGATTTCGATTTCGCGAAGGTCGTCGAAGCGTCCAAGGACAACCCCGTCTTCTACGTCCAATATGCCCATGCGCGCATCTGCTCGCTCGAGCGCAAGGCGAAGGAAGCGGGCCTGCAATTGCCTCCGCCGGATCTGTCCCTGCTTGGGACGGAGGAAATCACGCTCATAAAATTGGCTGCGCAATTTCCGCGAATTGTGGAATCCGCTGCACAGAGCCATGAACCGCAC
>DATEFI010000333.1:0-2719 GCA_035280705.1 Rhizorhapis sp.
TTCCACCAGGCGGGCATCGGGATTTCTGTGAGGGTTCTCGGTGTAGAGGCCGTCAATGTCCGAAAGCAGGACGACAGCCTTTGCGTCGGCGGCTTGGGCGATCCGCGCTGCCAGACGGTCATTGTCGCCGAACCGGATCTCTTCGGTCGCGACGCTGTCATTTTCATTGACGACGGGGATGACGTTAAGGCCCAGCAGCCGTTCCAGCGTGGCAGAGGCATTGAGGTAGCGGCGGCGATGCTCAAGATCGTCGAGCGTAACGAGGATCTGCGCGGCGGTGAGGCCCTTGCCCCCCAGCAGCTCGGCCCATTTATGCGAGAGGGCGATCTGGCCAGTGGCGGCGGCGGCCTGCGCATCTTCGATACAGCTCCGGCCTCCCTTGGGCAGCTTCAGACGGCGGGCGCCAAGCGCGATCGCGCCTGAGGATACGATGATGATCTGCTGGCCCGCCGCATGGCGCGCGGCGATATCCTCGATCACAGTCTCCAGCCAATCCTCCCGAATCTGACCGCCACGATCGACGAGCAGGGAGGAGCCGATCTTTACGACGATGCGGCTCCAATGCGCGGGATCGAAGCCGTTTACAGGGGTGACCATGCCTGACGGTCCCCCTGATCTTCGTCATCTTCTTCTTCCTTGTCAGCATCGAGCAGCGGGATCACCTGATCCAGAAGGGCCGCGACGCCCGCACCAGTCGCGCCTGAGATCGAATGGATATTCTCCGCTCCGGCCTCAACAAGCTCAGCCGTTATGTCGTCCATCAGCTCCTGGTCGAGCAGGTCGCCCTTGTTGAGCGCCAGCAATTGCGGCTTTTCGTCAAGGCCCGCGCCATAGGCGGCGAGTTCGTCCTGGACGATGTTCCAGGCGGCGACCGGATCGTCGCCCGTCGCATCGACCAGATGCAGGAGCACCCGGCAACGTTCAATATGGCCAAGGAAGCGGTCGCCAATGCCCGCGCCCTCGGCGGCCCCCTCGATCAGGCCGGGAATGTCAGCGATCACGAACTCGCGGTCGCGATGGCTGACGACGCCAAGCTGAGGCTTTGTGGTGGTGAAGGGATAGGCCCCGACCTTTGCCTTGGCATTGGTGATCTGATTGATGAAGGTGGACTTGCCTGCGTTGGGGAGGCCGACAAGCCCCACATCCGCCAGCAGCTTGAGCCGCAGCCAGACCCACATTTCCTCGCCGGGCCAGCCGGTGCCATGCTGGCGCGGGGCGCGGTTGGTGCTGCTCTTGTAGCTGGCATTGCCGCGCCCGCCATCGACGCCGCGCAGAAGCGTGATGCGCTGTCCGGGGCTGGTAAAATCGGCGAGCAGATCCTCACCGTCATCGGAAATGACCTGTGTTCCCACGGGCACCTTGACGACAAGGTGGCCGCCACCGGCGCCCGTGCGGTTCTTGCCAGCGCCAGGAGTGCCGCGCGGGGCCTTGAAATGCTGGGTGTAGCGGAAGTCGATGAGCGTGTTGAGCCCTTCGATCGCTTCGAAAATGATGTCGCCGCCCTTGCCGCCGTCACCGCCGTCGGGGCCGCCATATTCAACGAATTTCTCGCGCCGGAAACTCACCGCGCCAGGGCCGCCTGCGCCCGAGCGGATGAAAATCTTGGCCTGATCCAGGAAATGCATGGGCGTGCATGTAGGATGGAATGGGGGAAATGGCTAGGGTGCTGTGAAATCCTCCCCGGGCCAGGCTCGGGGAGGGAGTAAACTCCGTCACCCCAGCGGCACGGATCCGCTAGGTCTTTCAGCTATGCCGAAGAAAAGCGGGCTCCCTGCCTTTGCGCCTTCGCAGGGGCGAGGAGCCAGTTTCACGGTTATTCAGGCAGCCAGGGCGTGGTCCAGGTAGAGCGCCGCCGATAGATTCGGTCGCATCTCCACAAGTTCGCCCTCCTCGAACAGGGCGCTGGGTGCCTGTTCGCCGCGGCCCCTGCTATAGCGTAGCGAAACGCGGCCGGTGGGGCGGAAGCCGATCTTGCGCAGGACGTTGCCGGAGGCGGGGTTGTCCAGAAAATGGCTCGCCTTCAGCTTCGGCAGGTTCACCGCGCGCGCGATCTGGACGACCGCCCGGCTGGCTTCAGTTGCAAAGCCAAGGCCCCAATAGGGGCGGGCAATCCAATAGCCGAGCTCCAGGTCATTGCCGTCCTGCATGATGCCGCAGCCGCCAACGAGGCGGGGTGCGCCCAGGGTGCGGGAAAAGATCAGGAACTGCGGCAGCGCCGATCCCTGCGTGCGCTCGAGATATTGCGCGGCATCGGATTCGCGATAGGGCCAGGGCACGCGCGCCAGGTTGCGGATGATGCCTTCATCTCCGATGGCGGCGGCAAGCGCGGAAGCGTCTTCACGCCAGCCGGGCCGGAGCAGCAGTCTTTCGGTACGGGCAAACATCATATTCTCCTTTGTGTTGCCGGTCGCTATGCCCTGTCTCGGTTACGGCTTAGCGACATTGACGCCCGATGTGCGCCTTCGCGCGGCGGGGCGAGCCAATTGCAAGGGAGAATAAAAAAGGGAGACCGGGGCGTCCCGTCTCCCTTGAAAATCAGATCCGTCCACCGGATCCTCGGGTCGCCCTGGCGGACGACCCACTCATTGAATCGTCCGAATTATTCTGCGGCTTCGGCCATCATGTCCACATGTACATATTTGCGGCCAAGCTTGCCTTCATGGAAGGATACGCGGCCTTCGGCGAGCGCGAAGAGGGTGTGGTCCTTGCCAATGCCGAC